>NZ_JBAHUR010000012.1 GCF_036689815.1 Magnetovibrio sp. PR-2
ACTTCTTAGGAGTTCGCGACAGAGAGAAATGCATGGAACGGATCAAGAAACGCCCTCAAAATCTGTTAGCCAGAATGGTCACAATCTGACCTGTCCGCTAAAGAGATCAATGGAGCGTGCGTATTCCCATCGTGGCCACGGCCCGCGTGCCGATCAAACAGGCCGGATACATATCAGCGACTTCCGAAATCCTGCAATCATCTCCATTGCGAAATGCAGCCGGTCCATACATATGGCTATTTTTCACCAGATTTCTGGGCATTTCAACTCTTCCGCTGCTGACGGCAAAGCAGAACATGAATGTCTGCTTTCCCTAAATTCAGCTTGTGTGTTGCCGAATGAATTGTAAATAAATGAATTTTATGACGTGCCTGATCGAAACGTGGTTTTCGGAAAAGGGGAGTAGTCAAGGTGCAAATAACGTCGGTTGCGGGGGTGGATGAGAGAAGCCTACCGGTTTGTGAGAGAGGGCGAAGCCCGACCGATAGACGGTGCGCCAGCACCGGCCCGCAAGCGTGAAAGCGATAAGGATGAAGGCAAAGCCTTCACAAATATGACCCTTCCAATCATACTGAGGGATATGGAACACAAAGAATCCGCAAACATAAGCATATCCCTTCGCCTTCCTGTGGTTGAAGATGTGCCGATATACTTCCAGTACTTGCAAAACCCAAAAGTCACCATATGGCTCGAGGATGCTTGCCAGTATCCCATGACCTATCCGCAAATTGAAAATTTTGTTCTTGGTCCCGCCTGGTTTCGCCGCGCGATTGAGTTTCAGGGGCGCTTTATCGGTATGACTGGGTTGGAAGAGCCTGACCTTGCCCGGGGTGTTGCCCGTTTTTTCTTTGTCATCGGTGATCCGGCACTTTGGGGCAAAGGCCTTGGCGAGGCGGTGCTGCGCGAGGTGATCCACGTGGGATTCACGGATTTGGGGCTGCGCAAGATCGTATCGAATTGTTTGGCCCCAAATGAAGCATCTTTGGCCGTTCACAAAAAACTTGGCTTTGAAGTTGAGGGGTGTTTGCGAGAAGACGCTTGGCGGAATGGTCAGTGGGTTGACCATTTGCTCTTAGCTTTGAGACAAACAGATGAAGATTAAAAAAACCCTGACATTTCAATTGTAAGGCTTTCCGGCTTTGTGCCATAATTTGCAAAAATAACATGCAATTAACGTATGTTTTACATGTAACAGGTCAGCTCAGACGAGGGGTTCTCATGCTTAAACGAAGCGTATCTATTTTTGCCTTAACCGTTGGATTGCTTAGCTTTTCAACCGAATCAACGGCTTTTACCATCGACACTTGGTCGTCTAAGTTCGTCGCAAAAGATTACAAAGCCGCCCTTAAGGAAGCGCAAAAAGCAGATACCAAGGAAGCTTTGAGCATCCAGGCCTGGAGCTATTTCATGTTGGACGACTATGGTTCGGCCATGGCTCAGTTCCGCATGATGGAAAAAGAATACCCCAAGTATTTCGACACGAACCTCGGCATTGCATGGTGCGGCATCAAGCTTGGGCAATACGGTATTGTTGAAGAGTACTTAGACCGTGCGTTGCGCTATTCGAAACGTTGGCAACAGTTCATGGTCTATGACGCCCGCGGCTGGTTGGCCATGAAGCAAGGCGATTTGGAAACCGCAGGCGATCACTTCAGTATGGAAGACCGCGTCTATCAAGCTTACCAAGATCCCGCCCCGGACTACAGTGTCAGTACAGGCTGGTTGGCGATCCGTCAAGGTAAGTGGGATCTTGCCAAGAAAAAATTCGAAGGCGGCATCAATCGCAGTAAGGATTGCTTCTTCTGTCGTGACGGCTTGGCCCGTGTTGCATTGAACAAGCAAGACTATGAAGAAGCCCTGACCCAGACGCTGACCGGCCTGAAGATCAATCCGGAGAACGGTGGACTTCAAGGATTGCTGACGTCGTCTTTGATTGGCCTGAACGATGTTAAGCGTAGCATCGAAGTTTATAAAAAACTGATTTCTGAACACGAAAAAACAGCGGCTTTCGTCTCTAGCTTGGCCTATGTACACCTTGCCCAAGGTGATGCAGACAAGGCTGAAGCGTTGTTCCGCAAAGCTTTGGAAGTTGAGCCTGGAAACACGGCGGCACAATCTGGTATTGCGTCCATGCAATACCGCAAAACGGACATTGTATCTGACGGTTGGAAAGCGCAGTACAGCGGCGACTATGAAAAAGCGCTGAAAATCTTCTCCGAAAAAGCGCCCCTCGCTTTGGCGAAGAGAAACCCTTCTGCTGAAGATGGTCGTGGCTGGGCGTTGCTGGCCCTTGACCGCCCGGAAGAAGCCCGCATGGCTTTTCGGGCTGCGATTGATATGGACCCGGAATTTTTCTATTCCTCAAGCGGTCTGATCGCTGCCGAACGCGCAGTGCTGGTGTTGTATAACCAAGCCTGGTCCCTCACCAATGCGGGTCGCTTCGATGAAGCCCGTGAAACCTTTGAGCGTTCGCGCAAAGAAACGCCCAAAGATATGCAGTGGCTGGTGGAAGACGGCCTGGCCTGGATTGATTATTACAAAGGCGATGCGGATAAAGCCGAAGCGGCGTTCAAATCCATCGTTGCGATGAACGATAAGGCGTATTTGTCGAAAACGGGCCTTGGTATGGTGGCCTTGCAGAAAAAAGATTATGCGACAGCGTCTTCCATGCTGACCGCGTCTTTGTTGCAAAACCCTTATCAAGCGATCTCGACCTACATTACCCCGGCGAAAGCTCTTGTGGATGAAGGTCAATATGCACAGGCGAAAGAACTCTTAGAGCTGGCGGAAAAAACCTATCCGTCGTCGGCTGATATTCAGTTCCTGTATGCGCGTGCTGCGTTTGGATTGAAAGACGACTTAACGGCTTCGACCAAAGCCAATGCCGCTGCATATTTGGCGCCGTCCTATATCGATCCTGTTTTTGACGATATCGCCGTTGCTAAAGAACTGCGCAAAGACGGTTTGTTGTCTTTGGGCTGGGGGCTTTATTACGCCGGGCAATCTGAAAAAGCGATTGAGCGCTTTGATCAATACTTTGATTCCGGTGCTGAGTCCGTGTCTGCCTATTCGGGCCGGGCCTGGGCGCACTTGGCGATGGAACAGTATGACAAAGCTGAAGACGACTTCGAAGAAGCCATGGACGATAAGGAAACGGCTGACGGTTTGACCGGCTTGGGTTGGGTCAACTTGGGCCAAGAGGACGAAAGCGATGCAAAACGTTACTTCCTCAAAGCGCAAAAGCTGATCCCAGGCTACATCAGTGCACAAACCGGTTTGGCCAGCATTCAGTTTTCCAAAACAGAATTGGTGAAAGACGGCTGGGAAGCTTATTACAAAGGCGAATATGAAGAAGCTCTAAAAGCATTTGATGCGCAACGCAGCGCTGCCGATCGCAAAGACAACCCGGCAGCCGAAGACGGTCGGGGTTGGACCTTCTTGGCCATGGGCAAAAACGAAGATGCGAAAAAAGCGTTTAAGTCCGCACTCAAAATCGACAAAGACTTCACCTATTCCCAAAGTGGCTTGATCGCTGCTGAACGCGCCGCGCTCAATCTCTACAACATTGCTTGGGCGCAATCCGAAGCCGGGCTCTTTGACAAGGCGGCTGAAAACTTTGAAAAAGCGCGTAAGGAAGCCAAAGACGAATTTATGTGGCTGATCGATGACGGCTTGGCTTGGATCGATTTCTATAAGAAAGACTATGACAAAGCGGCAGCAGGCTTTGCCAAAGTTATCAAAGGTACGCCAAGTGCCTACTTATCGCTGAAAGGCGAAGGTTTTGTGGCCTTGAAACAAGGCAAGCACGACGAAGCGGTGAAGAAGGTTGTTGAATCCGTTCTTCTCAACCCCTATCAAGCGGCCACCACTTACACCCTTCCGGCCGAAGACTTGATCAAAGCCGGAAAATACAAACAAGCCAAAGAGCTGTTGGACCTGGGCTTTAAAATCTATCCCAGCTCGGCGGACATCAATTTCCAAATGGCCAAGGTGTATGTCGGTTTGAACGACAAGAAAACGGCTGGTTTGTGGGCGGCGGCTGCGGCGTCTCTCGCACCAACCTACATCAACCCTGCGTTTGATGATTTGGGTTTGTCGAAAAAGGATGCCAAAGACAGTCTCGTCAACTTGGCGTGGGGGCTCTATTTCGCACGTGACAACGAAGGTGCTCTTAAGCGTTTTGAAGAAGCCTTTAAAGCGGGCTATGACGATCCGAACGGCAAGCGCGGCAAAGCCTTTGCACTGTTTCGCAGCGGGGCCTACAAAAAATCCATTCCGCTGTTGAAGGCTGCGATGAAGCTTGAGCCCAAAGAGCTCTTGCCGATCGATGAGATCGTGCCGATTCCGGGCACCAATCAGAGCTGGACGATCCGCTATTCGGCCGCATCAACCTTGGCTTGGGCGTATTTGCGCAGCGGCGATGTGAAAAAAGCACAAGCGCACTTCAAAGACGTTCTCCAAGAAACCCCGTTCTGGGTGGATGCGTTGACCGGTTACGGCTACACATTGTTGGAGTTGAAGGATAACAAACGTGCTGCAGAAGCCTTTACCAAGGCCCTTGGCGTTTCACCGTATTATCCGGACGCCAACCAAGGCCTGAAAATGTCCGAGGCTTCATGAAGAAACCGGTTTTTAAATTAACATCACGCGTGACCGTTGAAGAAGACAATGGTGCGAACGGTGGGGTGCTGTTTGATTCCCATACAGCCGCCACCTCCACATGTAACGATACCGCCCTCGTTCTTCTGCAGGCGCTGAAGAAGGGGGGCAATGTGGAAACACTGTCCAAGCTGTTGATGGATCAATTCGATGTCAAAGAGAAAGAGGCTCGGGCAGACGTAGTTGCTTTGCTCAAGGACCTCACGCAACAGGAGTATGTCCGTGAGCAAGCTTAAGGCCAAGGTCGCATTAACAGGCTTTGGCGGATTGGATAACCCTGAACCGGGATTGGCCGTTGCACGTGCTTTGCGGGCAGGGTGGAACGCCCCGCTCGAAATCGAAGCCCTGTGTTATGACGTCTGGGACACTGGTGGATGGATGCCCGGCGTTGCCGATCGCCTCCACATGGCGACCCCCATTTCCTTGGGCGATGAAGCTGTGTTTGCGCGTCTGGCTGAAATCCACGAAAAACATAAATTCGATGTTTTGATTCCGAACCTAGATCTGGAAGTGCCGGCCATTTCCCGGCTCAGTCGACGTCTGGAACGCATGGGCATAAGGACTTTGTTGCCGGCCCCCGAAGATGCTTTAGCCGTCACCAAATCGAATTTGCCGGGGTTTTGTTACACACATAAAATCCGCACCCCCAGAACCATGCTTGTGCGCGACTTAGAAGATGTTCCGCTTTATGCGGACCGTTTTGGTTTTCCTTTGTTTGTAAAAGGCACCGTCGCTGGTGCGAAAAAGGTCAACAACAGCATCGAAGCCTTGCATGCGGCACAAAAGTTTAATGCCAAATGGGGCGGTGGCGTGTTGCTGCAAGAGGCGATCGACGGGCAAGAATACGTGGTTGCCATGATTGGCCGAGCCGATGAAACATGTTTGGCGATGACGCCGGTGCGCAAACTTGGGGTCAACAAACGCGGCAAAGGTGTGGTTGGCGCAGCCGTCGACAATCCCGACCTGCGCAAACAGGCTTTAAGTATTTTTTCGAAACTGCACTGGCGCGGTCCATTGGAATTGGAGTTTGTTCAGTCCGAACGTGATGGGCGTTTTTATCTGTTGGAAGTGAACTGCCGTTTTCCGTCCTGGATCCATCTTAGCACTTTTGCAGGGAACAACCTTCCGGCCTTGCTGTTAAATGAAATCCTGGGGGCTCCGCGCAAAATGCGGAAAAATAGCAAAACCGGGACAGCTTATGTTCGCGACGTTGAAGAGGCCATCGTGCCGATCAAAACGCTACGTCAGCTGCAACGTTTTGGCTCCGTCACGCCGCCAAAGCAAAAGGCGTTTAAAACAAAACCTGGAACGTTGAATGTCGGCATTACGGGCATCAGCAATTTTGAAGTAACCGAGCCGGGCTTAGGGATTGCACGGATGCTATCGCATGTACCTGAAGTCAATTCTTTGACCGCGCTGGCGTATGGTTCATTCGACACGGGGCTTCAGCGCTCTTCGGCATTTTCATCGGGTTATGTGATACCGCCGGATACACAAAGCGATGAGAAGCTCTTGGCGCGTTTGACGGACATTCAGGATCGCGCGAAACTCGACATCATTATCCCGACCTTGGACGGTGAGTTGGAGCGGTTTCAAAACATTGCTCCGGCTTTAAAAGAGCTCGGCATTACGATGTTGTTGCCGACGAAGAAGGCCGCCAAATCCCTGCGTAAAGACAAATTGTTTTCGCCGAAGCAAAAACAAGACTGGGGTGCCTTTCAGCTCACGCCGTCGCGTCTTGTGAAAACGCGACGTGACGTGAAGGCGGCTTGGAAGGAATATGGATCGCCCCTTATTTTGAAAGGTCACCAGTACGGCGCGTTGACGGCTTTCAGTCTCGCTGAAGCTGAAGAGATTTGGGAAGCTTACCAGCAAGACGACGAACCCGTCGTCATTGCCCAGCCGGTTATTCATGGCGAAGAAGTCGGCATCGGTATGGTGTGCGATCAAAACAGCACAATTGTTGAATCCTTGACGATGAAAAAGTTGTTGCTGTGTGAACGTGGTAAAACCTGGGGGGCTGTGTCGATTGATTTGCCCCAAGTTCACGACAGTTTACAGACCTTTATGAAAGCGGTCGGCTGGTCTGGCCCGGCCGATGCGGAATTTATTCGCGATGCCATGAGCGACCGGTATTATCTCATTGAAATCAATCCACGCCTTCCGGCCTGGAGTGGTTTTTCCGATTTGCAAGGTGGGCATTTGGCGCGCCAAATCGTGCGCTTGGCCTCCGGTCAAGAAGCCGTCCCTGTTGAGAGCACACAAGAGATGTTGTTTATGCGCGCCAGCGAAGAAATCCCGACCACGGGTCAAGCCTTAGCCCTGTTTGCAAACCGGGGAGAGTTGCATCATGGCTAAGAAACGCCCCTATCAGCGGCCAGAGATTAAGCGCCTGACGCCGCGCCACATGGGCAAACACCGTGTGACGGATGTTGCGCTCAGCTCAAAATGGCCGGATGAAAACATTGATTATAAGGCCTTGATGGCCGAATTCGGGTCGCCATTGTTTTTGCTGTCGGAACAAAAGCTTCGCCAGCAATACCAATCGTTTATGGAAACGTTTACCGCCCCCGGAATTGATACGGTTGTTGGCTATTCGTATAAGACGAACTATCTCAAAGCCGTCTGCGCAATCATGCATGACGAAGGGGCTTGGGCGGAAGTCGTCTCGGGTATGGAATATGCGTTGGCGCGCTCATTGGGCGTTCCCGGCGAAAAGATTATTTTCAATGGTCCTTACAAATCCAGGGATGAACTCGAACGCGCCGTACAGGACGGTGCTTTGATCAACGTTGACGGCTTCGATGAACTGAACGCTTTGATCTCAGTCGCGAAAGCCGTTGGCAAGAAAGCCCGCTTGGGTCTTCGCATCAATTTTAAGTATGGCGCTCAACCTTGGACCAAGTTTGGGTTCAGCTCTGACACGGGACAAGTTCGTGCCGCATTGAAAGACGTCAAAGCGAACGAGAAGTACCTGAACCTTGAAGCCTTGCACAACCATTCGGGTACGTTTCAAGTCGACCCTAAAATTTATGGACAAGCCGTCACCGTCTTGACCAAAGTGGCCAAACAAGCCCGGAATTTGGGGCTGGAGCCCACGACCATCGACTTAGGGGGAGGCTATCCGTCGGGCAATCAGCTCAAGCCGGATTTTGATGTTGTCGGTGGCTCAAACGCCAAAGAGCGACCGCTTGCCCGGTTTTCCGAAGAAATCATGGGTAAAGTCGCAAAAGCCAAAAAAGTCTTGGGCAAACGGCCACGTGTGATTTTTGAACCTGGACGTTCCGTGGTCGACGCGACCATGCAATTGGCGTGCAGTGTCGTTGCTGTGAAAGACATCCCCGACCGTGGCCCTGCGGCTGTGGTTGACGCGGGGGTCAATATCATCCCCACGGCATACTGGTACGATCACGACATCAAAGTGATTGACGACACACCGGAAGGGGACTTGCGGCCTGTCAGTTTGTTTGGGCCGTTGTGCATGCAAATCGATGTGCTGCGTGATCGGATTTTGCTGCCGCCTTTGGATGTCGGCTCACAATTGGTTGTGTCCAACGTCGGGGCGTATTGCATTACTCAATCGATGCAGTTTATTCAACCGCGTCCTGCAGCCGTTATGCTTGGCGCAAACGGGCCGGAACTGATCCGTCGTGCAGAAACATGGGAGCATGTGTTTGATCTCGACGTGGTTCCAAAAGGTTTGTCCTAACGTGGACCGTGGGCTGAGCGATAGACTGCGCGAAGCCGCGCGACGCGTGCTTGTTAGCATAGCTCAAGTGGGTTTTACCCAAACACCCGTTCAAGGCCTTCTGTTGTTGTCCGCTGCGGCGGTTCTTTCCCCCATGAGTGCCGTCGGTGCGTTGTGCGGGGCCTTTGCCAGTGTGGCCTTCGGCGCGCGATTTGGTCAAAGTGATGAAGAGCAAGCCTCAGGGCTTGGCGGGTATGACACCACAATCTTAGGGCTGCTGTGGGGTGGTGCCTTGGGCCAAGGTGGCGCGCCCGTTGTTTTCTTCCCCGTGGCTTTGCTGGCATGTTTGGCTGTGCAACCGTATCTCAAGGTGCATATGTGGCGCTGGCAACTGCCGCCCATGGCCTCATCGGGTTTGCTGATGGGCTGGCTCAGCGCGGGGCTCTTCAGCGCGTTTGGGGCAAACTTTTGGGACCATCCGGGGCTGTTGCCGTTTGGTGAGATCGCCATCGTGGTGGCTGTGGGCCTTGTCGGCGTTGCCTTGTTCTTGCGTTCCTGGAAAGGGGCGCTGGTGTGTGCGGTGATGACGGGGGTGAGTGCCTTAGGCGCAGGGCTGGTGTATGACACAGCCAGCCCCATAGGCCCTGCGGGTCTCTGGGCCTTTGCGGTTGCTCCAGCGACGTTTGCCTTGGCGGGCGCTTATCTTCCGGACAATCGTTTGGGGGTTACAGCGGGTGTGCTGTCTGGGGTCCTTGCTTGTGCAGTCTGGATGGTTTGGGACTTCACCGGTCTTAGCGTTTATGTCCCACCCTTGCTGGCACCGATCTTTATCGGTGTTTGGGTGAGTTTAATTCTGGTTTTGAAAAAGACCCGTGGGGCCGTTCTGTATCCCAGCTTAATGCAAGCCGTTGAAATGATCCGCTTGGCCAAAGCCAAAGGGCAAAAGGTGGTTGCTCTGACGGGGGCTGGGGCGAGCACAGCATCCGGCATTCCGGATTACACCACCGGGGCATGGTTGCCACCCGGTGTGCCGGTCGAAGATTATAATTTTGTCAATTTCCAAGCCTATGAGCGAAGCCGCGCCTTGTATTGGGCGGCCTGTGCTCACTTTCGCGATATCGTATCTGCGGCGCAGCCGAACCCTGCCCATACGGCCATTGCGGCCCTGGAGCGGTGCGGGATTATCGACAGCGTAGTGACGCAAAATGTCGATCAGCTTCACCAAGCCGCAGGCAGCCACCATGTGACAGATCTGCACGGCACTTTGGAGCACGTGCGTTGCATTTCGTGTGTCTGGCAGGGGCCATGGCCCGAACCGCCGGCGCCAATGGCGTGTCCGCATTGCGGTGGGCTGGTCAAACCGGCCGTTGTCGCCATGGGGGAAAACATCCCTGCGGCCACTTGGGCGCAAGCCTGGGATCAGGTGAAAGATGCCTCTGTGGTTTTGGTCGTGGGCTCTCAACTTGGCATTACGTCCTCGGCGACGCTTGTTGTTGAGGCCCGCCGCAACAATGGCGCATTTATTTTCTTAACCCTTGGAGAGGTCGGGGTTCCAGTGTTTGACGGAGATATTTTTTTGCCGTTTTATGCGGAGTTGGCCTTGCCGAGTATGGCAACGTTACTCGATTGCAAAGAGACAATTTGAGTTTTTCTTTTTAGGCACAGAAATGTTTCGAAGATTTTCAATCTTATGCCATGCTGTCGGGGGTGCAAGATATGAAGGATACGGTTATGGCCTCCAATGAAGTGTTAAGCCGCGATTTTGTGACACGGCTGAAGAAGTACACCCGCGAAAAGAACCGCGAAGTCATCGATCCCCTCATTCCAGAATTGACGCTTGACGCTTTCGAAGAGCTTGTCGACCTAACGGCGAAGGTTCGCGGCGCTTATCTCAAGCAGTTTTTTTATATTGCAGAACACACCGAAGGCGACTTCCCGAAGGGGGAAGAACTGAAGAAGCTTCAGGGTATGCGCGAAGTCTACGAAGAGATGATTGCCGCGCATCAAGCCTTGGAGACAGCCGTTGAACGGGGCTATCTCACTGTCAAACAAGGGTGATGCCACCCGGGCGATTATGTGCGCGCTAGCAAACTTTCTGCAAACTCACAAAAACCAAACCCGCCTTTTCCCTGGGTGATGAATTTCGGGCCTTGTGGCATCAGTTTTAAATATCGCTGGATATTGGCGACGCCGATGGTGTTTTTGAATTCGGCAAACATGGTTTCATCATTGGGGGAATCGCCGATAAAGGCACATTGTTCCGCCGTGATGCCGTCTTGTTGGTCGAGCCAAGCCTTCGCCGCCGTTGCCTTGTTGTAATCGCCAATCCAGACATTGATGTGAATTGAGCTAAAGCGCGCGGTTACGCCCTGTTCCAACCACCAATGGGTGGCTTGTTCGGCGAGTTCGCGCGCGATGCTGGCTTGTTGACCGATGTCGAAAGCAATATCTGTCAGTCGAAAATCTTGATCTTGTGCAAAATCGATCATGGGGAAGCGTTTTCGAAAGTCTTCGCTGAGCTCCATCAATCTGTCGAAATTGGCTTTTCTTTCTGCCTCACCACACAAAAAATGGCGGTGCACATGGTTGTTGTGGTCTTGATGCAACCAAAAGCTGCCATTTTCAGTGATGACGGTTTGCACAGGCCAGGTTCGCACGAAGCAATCGGCCCAGCCCGCACACCCCCCGGTTATGGGCACGACGATGATACCGGCGTCCTTTAAACGCTGAAGCGCTTGCAAAACTTCGGGGGGGAGGCGCCCTTCCCATGTCAAAGTGTCGTCAATGTCACTAAAGACCACCCGGATATCCGTTGGCCATATCGCAGGAAGTGGTTTTGGGGGCATATGTGTGGCGCAATCTAATGTTGTGGGGGAGGGAATTGAGGTGTGCTTTGCGGGCAAGGCGTTAGACGGTATATGAAAGCCGTTCTCTGCCCAGCCGTAGAAAAAACATGCTGCGCATGCGAAAGATAGAGACAAGCGCTCATTTTCTGATTAAACATTAAATATCTAATAATCTGAATAAAAAAGTCTCGTAAATATGTCGATTATTGAGGGTGAAAGTAGCCGAACGTTTTCAGCTGGGGAAGTTGTCTTCTCTGAAGGTGATCTCGGCCACGAAATGTACGTGATTCAAAGCGGATCTGTGGAAGTCACCATTGATATCGATGGGGAACCGCACCAGGTCTCTACGCTTGAGCGTGGGGATTTTTTTGGCGAGATGTCGTTGCTGGAGACCCTGCCAAGAAGTGCGACCGTCCGCTGTCTTGAAGAAACGAGCGTCCTCACGATTCATTCTGGAACGCTTCTGTTGCGGATCCGCCGTGATCCGACCTTTGCCTTTGAAATTATTAAACGAATGAGCCACAAGATCCGCTCAACCAATCACCAGTTGACCGAGCTCAAGCGTGAGCTGGGACAGCGCCATCTTGACCCGGTGGACGCCCCTGGAAAATGGGAGCGTGTGGAATGATCATCGACATCCAAGAAGAGCGTATGTTGATCATTTCCGACCTGCACATCGGAAACCCTTTTTGTGACATTAAGAAGGACTTGGTTTCGTTTTTGAACGAAGCCATCGACAAAGGCTATTCGGTCTGCATCAATGGTGACGGTATCGATGTTATGCAGACGTCCCTGCCCACACTCACCAATGAACTGCCCGTTTTGTTGGCGGCGCTGCGCCGCTTCAAAGAAAAAGGGTTGTCACTGTATTATGTCGTGGGAAACCACGATTTGGTGTTTGAAAAGTTCCTTACCAGCACCAGTCATTTCGCATTTTCGCCGTTCCTGAACTTGGAATCGGGCGGTAAACGCATCCGAATTGAACACGGTTTTTTGTATGACAAGAACTTTGTGAAAAACCCGCAAGTCTATGAATTCTTTGTTCATTTAGGCGGGTATTTCCTGAAGATTCTTCCCGCTTTTTATCGCTTGTGGATTTTCTATGAGAACATCAAAAACGGGAAAAACCGGAAAAACACACAACATCAAGGCATCAATGGGGAAGCCCCTGAGTTTGCGAAAGCTGCCCAGGTCATTCTTCAGCGGGGGTTTGATAGTGTCGTGTTCGGGCACACGCACCACAGTGGACATGTGGAGCTTGAGCAAGACCAACACTATTATAATTCTGGATCCTTCATGTTATCGTACCATTACATCAAGATAGAGAACGGAGAGGCGGAATTGGCCCTTTGGGAAAAGGGCTCGATTTAGTCGCTAGCTGACATCTTTACAACTGACAACAACTCAACAATTGGAGTGCTCATGTTGAAGGCCATACAAACCCTATTCTCCGTCACAGCCCTGGCGGCCATGACGTTTTCGGCTTTGCCGACGCAAGCAGAAGAGCTGACCGGTCGTCAAATTATGGACAAGGTTTCCGACATCCATGATCGGCCCTACGAGTTTGAATCCCAAGAGATGTTGTTGATCGATCGGCAAGGTGGTGAGGAAAAACGCGAAGTTCGGCGTTATACTCACGATTTTGGTGAAGGCGAGAAGAAATATCTGGTCTCGTTCCTGGCTCCCCAAGGTGTGCGCGGTGTTGCGCTGTTGACGTGGCAACACAAGGTCGAGGAAGACGAGCAGTTCTTGTACCTGCCGTCACAAGGCAAAAAAATGAAGCGCATCGCGAAAAGCGGTAAGCGCAATTATTTCATGGGTACGGACCTGACGTTCGAAGATTTGATCAGTGAAACCCGTGACAAATTCGACTACAAGCGTCAGGAAGATGCTGAGCGCGAAGGCAAACCTGTTTATGTCATTGATGCTTACCCCATGGATGAGAAACTCAAGCGGTCGACCGGATATCAGTACCGTCGTCTCTTTGTGCAAAAAGACATCTCCTTTATTGTGGAAACGGAATACTACGATCGCCGTGGGCGTTTTATTAAACGTCAGCTGTCTCAAGACTTAGAAGACATCGGTGATGGTGGTCTGCGTGCAAAAACGCAAATTATCGACAATGAATCGAAAAAACACAAAACCATTACAACGGTGTACGACCGTTCGTTCGAGAAAAGTCTCGTGGACAAGAAAATCTTCCGCCAACGCTATATCACTTCAGGCAAACACGTTCGTTAATCGCGAACGGGTGGGATAATCCAGTCAGTTTCTGTTTCAGATCAGGACTGCTCAGCGCAGTCCGTGGCAACAATGAGTATTGAATATGCGTGTAGAGAACGTCTTAGAGTTTGGTCACCGTCATAAGCTTCTGTCCATTATTATGGTGATCTTGTGCACTGTTGTTGCCGTCTCCGGCCTTTTGAAACTCAAAATTGACACCAGCTATGAAAGCTTGATCTCCAAAGAGGATTCGGGCTGGCCGATCTACAGCGAAACCGTTGAAAACTTTGGGTCGGACAACACCACCATCATCTATGTCAAAGATGAGGCCCTCTGGACCCCCGATAAGCTGTTTATGCTCGAAGAGCTCGTCCGGGGCTTGGAAGACTTAGATAAGGTCGAAAAGGTCGAAAGCCTGTTCAGTGCCTTGTCCATTCGCGATGACGGGGGCTTCTTGGACGCCTCACCGCTGATGGATATCGCGCCGTATGACCAAGAAGAAACGGACATGGTTAAGGAGAAGGCGCTCTATTCTCCTTTGATCAAACGCAATCTTTTGTCGGAACAGGGCAATATCACAGCGATCAACGTCACGGTCGATCGCAGCGAGCGCGAACCCGAATTTAACCTGGCGTTTTATGAGCAGGTTGAGAACCTATTGGTTCCGGTCCGCGAGAATTTTGGTGATGTCTTTCAAGTCGGCCCGCCACGGTTGAATGTAGAAATTGAAAAGTCCATGTTTGAGGACCTTACGATCCTCACCCCGATTTCGTCGTTGCTGCTGTTCGGTTCCATTCTGTTTTTCTTGAGAACCGGCTACTCGTGCATCATTCCCATGACGACATCCGGTCTGTCCATTCTATGGACATTTGGATTTATGGGGCACATGGGTATTCCGTTGTCCTTGCTGACGGCAATTGTACCGTCGTTGGTCATCGTCATTGGTTCGACCGAAGACACACACATGTTGACGGCCTATCTGCATGGCATCGACAACAAAAAACCGGATCGCATCAAGGCCATTCGCTACATGGCAAAGCATGTTGGCTTGCCGATTTTCATCACGGGCTTCACCACGGCAATCGGCTTTTTCTCCAACGCGCTTTCTGAAATCCCGTTGATCCAGCACTTCGCTTACGCGTCGTCTTTCTCCATGCTGGCGAACCTTTTGGGTACTGTTCTTATGGTGCCGCTGATGTTGGCCGTCGCGGGTCCGCGCAAAAATCCTTTGGGTGAAGAAGATGGCGAACCGACAGGTCTTGTCGGCCAAATCCTCAAAGTTCTGGACAACATCGGCGACAAGCACGGCCCGAAGGTTGTCATCACGACCGCGATCTTGCTGGTGGCTTTGGGGTGGACGGCGACAACGGTGCGGGTATCCAATGACCCGCTGAGTTATTTCAAAAGCTCTAACCCTCTTGTGCACAATGCCGACACCTTGCATGACGGTTTGTCTGGGATGCAGATTTTTTATCTGACGTTCAATAGCCAAAAAGATCAGTTCTTCAGAGAGCCTGAAAACCTCAAAGCGATCGAGAGCATTGCCGACGCCTTGCGTGATCAAGAGAATACGGTGACGGGAGGGGAGCAAGCCTTTGATAAGGTGATTTCCTTGTCGGATTATGTGGCGTTGTTGAACCGCGAAATGAAAGAAGCCGACGCCGCTCATTACCGTGTTCCGGATACCCGGCGCGAAATTGACGAATTGCTGTTGATGCTTCAGCGCTCCGACGTTGAACGGTTTTCGACCTTCGATTATTCCAAGCTCAATATCGTCGTGCGTCACAACATTTCGGACAGTCACGTCCTGAACACCGTTCTCGACGAGTTTGAAGAAAAGCTAAAACCCTTACTTCCCGAGAACGTGACGTATCAGTTCACAGGTGAAAACCTGATGATCAACCGGGCCGCGGAAAGCTTGTTCTCGAGCCAGATTGAAAGTTTGGCGATCTTGATCGTTTTGATCTTGTTCATCATGACGACCCTGTACACGTCGATTGTCGCTGGGGTGATCTCTTTGGTTCCGAACTTGATCCCGGTTGTGTTCAACTTCGGCGTCATGGGGTTGTTTGAAATTCCGCTTAACCCGGGCACGGCTACGGTGGCGGCGATTGCGGTGGGTATTGCCATCGATGATACGATTCACTTAATGACCCGATACGCCGAGATATGTCGACAGGAAACGGACCAGAAAAAAGCGGCCAAGTTGACGGTTCGCAGTCAGGCTGTACCGGTCGTCTCCACATCCATCTCGTTGGCACTGGGCTTTGGTATCCTCGCGATTTCCAACTTCCAGATTGTGGCTCAATTTGGGTTCCTTGCGGCCGCAACCATGATGTATGCGTTGCTGTCGGATTTGTTGGTCACACCGATTATCCTGCGCAGCGTGCGGATCGTGGGTATGTACGACATCGTGTCGATGAAAGTCAGCAAGACGATTTTGGATTCGTGTCCATTGTTCGACAACATGTCGCCGTACCAGATCAAAAAGTCGATCCTTTTGTCCCAAATCCATTCGTTCGAGGAACAAGATGCTTTGTTGCAGCAAGGTGACGTTGACCGCAAACTCCTCGTTGTCTTGGAAGGCAGCGTAGAGGTCGTGCGCACGTCCGGTGGCAGTGAAATCCGGTTGGCAGAAATGGGTCCGGGTAGTGTGATCGGTGAAATTGCTTTCGTGAGAAAAGGGATTGAACGCACGGCAACGGTCCGCGCGCTTGAGCCTGTGACGGTTATGTCGATGGAATGGGAATCTACCCAAAAGGGCCTCAAGTTCTATCCGCGCATTGCTTCTATGCTGAACTCCAATATCTCCAGAATTTTGGGCGAACGTTTGGCCAAAACGACGGAAGATCTGGCAGAAGTCCGCAAGTCGATTGGATCAACCTGATGATGAAAAAATCTATCCGCGCTTTTTGCTCGATTGCCATGTCCTTGCCGCTGATGACGTCAGCAGCCCTTGCTGATGGCATTGTGACCGAGCTTGTCGAAAATGCTGCGTTTGAGCTGAACGCAACGTATTCCAATTTCCGATATCCGCTTGCGTCAAGCAACACGACACTTGAACGAAACACCAACGAGATATTCTCCACACTGGGCCTCGAAACTGAGGCCGTTATCACGGATGATGATGTTTATTCGTGGCTCAACCTGGAACTGGTCGCCATGTATGGCACGCTGCATCAGGTCGGGCAGGGCGTTTTTCGCAAACCCAATGCGAGCCAATCTGCCGCACACTTCTTGGATGCCAAACGGGTGGCTTATCATGCGGAAATTATGGACGGCGATGTTGAGCTGATCATGGGCAAAGAGTTTATCGAGTTTGGGGTTGCCGAAAACTATTCCCCCACCGATCGTTTTGCCATGAGCGTTGCCGTCGACCCCACTGAAGCCGATGCGCATGGCGTTTGGCAGGCTGGGTTTAAAGTTTATTCAGGCGACGATCACTTTGAATATCGGTTTATCCCGCTTCATGAACGCGGGGCCAGTGCAAACGGCAAGAACCGTTGGCAAGGCTTGATTGCCCAAAACGGCGCACCTCAGGTCGAACCATTTCAGTGGCGCAATGTGGGCAATTTGATCAGCTACAACGCGGTCCGGCAGGGTTACGATTGGTTCGTCCTCGCCCATCACGGCCAAGCAGCCTACCCCATCGTGACACGGGACCCGGGCGGTGCTGTGACGGATACCTTCTCCGTAACGCCAAACGCTTGGTCATTCGGTGGTGGCGCTTCTGCGGTCAAGGAAGAATGGAAATTTGTCGTTGAGACATTGGTTCAAATTACGGAACATGCCCTCGATCAAGATTACCTGATGTACACTATTGGGTTCAGTTACCGTGAAACGGACTGGGCGAACGAAATGGGCATGGAAGAGCTCACGTACTATCTGGAGTATGGCGGCGAAGTGGTTTTGGATGAGCAAAAAATCCGTCCTTATATTTCGCAAAATTCGTACACGTATCGACAAAACCAAGACACCTTCTTGCCGAAGCTAGAGATCAAGGTCGATGACACCTGGTCGGGAACCCTCTCGGCTGCAATCAATGCACGAGATAACGATTACACCTATGGCATGGGCGTCGAATATAAAGATTCGGACAATCTGCGGGTGCGAGCCAGCTATACCGATTTCAGTGGCTCAACCGGGACGATTTACGGCAACTGGGAGCGTAATGACGTTTTGAAACTGAACGTTGAATATAAATTCTAGTCAAACGCGGTGCCGTCTCATCAGGTCAATGTTTCTGTAACTTGGTATAACAGACTCTCAGTTCTTTGACGGAGTTGTTTCCATGTCCAACTACATTCTTGCGATCGATCAGGGTACTACATCTTCGCGCGCCATTGTCTTTCGCCAAGATTTGACGATAGCGGCCGTGTCCCAACGAGAATTTACCCAGCATTTCCCACAATCGGGTTGGGTGGAACATGACGCCAACGAAATTTGGGCCAGCGTTCTATCGACCTGTCGCGACGCCATAGCCAAAGCTGGCCTTAGCGCTGGGGAAATTGCCTCCATCGGCATCACCAATCAGCGCGAGACCGTGGTGGTTTGGGACAAAGACAGCGGTCAGCCGCTCCACAACGCCATTGTCTGGCAGGATCGGCGAACAGCGGATGACTGTAAAAAGTTGGTGGGGCAAGGGCATGAGCCCCTGATTGGCGCACGCACAGGATTGCTCTTGGACCCCTATTTTAGTGGGTCCAAGCTGAAATGGATATTGGATCATGTGGATGGCGCGCGCGCGTCGGCCCAAGCTGGAAACGTTCTGTTCGGCACGATTGATACGTGGCTGGTGTGGAAGCTGACCGGTGGCGCGGTACATGCCACAGATGCGACCAATGCATCCAGGACCATGCTATACAACATTCACACCAATCAATGGGATGGCGAATTGTTGGACCTGTTTGACATCCCCGCCGTTATGTTGCCCGACGTTCTCGACAGTGCTGACGATTTTGGCGCAACGACTTCTGAGCTGTTTGACGGTGCGATTAAGATCTTAGGCGTTGCGGGGGATCAGCAGGCGGCTAGCGTGGGGCAAGCGTGTTTTGCCCCGGGCATGATCAAATCGACTTACGGCACCGGTTGCTTTGCGATGTTGAATACGGGCAACAGCCCCGTAACGTCCAACAACCGGTTGCTCACAACCATTGCCTACCGTTTGAACGGGGAAACGACCTATGCCCTGGAAGGCTCGATTTTCATGGCAGGGGCGACGGTTCAGTGGCTGCGCGATGGTTTGAAAATTATCGAGTCTGCTCCCCAAACCCAAAGCCTTGCCCAAGACGCCGACGACACGCAGGACGTCTATTTGGTTCCTGCGTTTGTCGGTTTCGGCGCGCCGCATTGGGATGCCCATGCACGCGGCGCAATCTATGGCCTGACACGCAATACCGGGCCAGCCGAACTGGCCCGCGCGGCGCTGGAAAGTGTTGGCTACCAGACCCGTGATCTGCTCGAAGCGATGCAGGGTGATTGGGAAGGGTTGTCCAATGCCGAAACCGTGCTTCGGGTCGATGGCGGGATGACGGCTTCGGACTGGGCCATGTCGTTCTTGTCCTCCATCTTAAGCGTGCCGGTGGACAGGCCACAAACCTTGGAAACGACGGCTTTAGGCGTGGCGTATTTAGCGGGATGGAAAGCGGGAATATGCCCGGACCCGGAAGGCTTTGCCCAGACCTGGGCTTTAGAGCGGCGCTTTGAACCGGACATGGACAGTGACGTCCGCGAGGCAAAATACAAGGGCTGGCAGGATGCCGTGCGCCGCACACTCTCCAGCTAAATGGTTTGAGATGGGCCGGTTAGGCAGGGACGCGATTGAGCTTGTCTGGCTTGAGGCTAAATAATTACACATCTTTTGCTGGGTTAGGTTATGATTCCACAGAGGATGTGGCGGCAAATTGGGTTGACGACTAAAATGGCTATTAACGCCTTGAAATTAAGACGAATAGTCCCGATTTTACCGGACTTTTTGACATCTTCAAACCGTATAGGGCGCAAGCTGATCCTCATGATCATTGCGCTCAGCTCTGCCATTACCTTTGTGATCACCGCTGTTCAGCTTTTGGAAGATTATCAAGACGAGCGCGCAAACCTGGATGAACTGCTCACCCAGGTCTCGGTTTCGGTCCCGTCGTTGTCGGCCAGCGTTTGGACCTTCGACAATCGCCAGGTTGAACTGTCCTTAACCGCCTTTGCCAATCTGAAGAACATTGAATTTGTTGAAGTTGTCACGGTTGACGAAAGCCACAGATGGTCTGCCGGCGAACTTGTGTCCAAACGCATCGTCGAAGAAAACTATCCTCTGGTCTTTGTCCAGCAAGGTGAAAAAGAGCACCTTGGCACCTTGCGCGTGGTTGCAAGCATTGATGAGATCTACGACCAACTCGTATCCAAGGCGCTGAGCATTCTGTTGAGTAACGGCGTGAAGACGTTCTTGGTCGCGTTGTTCATGTATTTCCTGTTTTACAAATATGTCACCAGTCGTATCGAAACATTGGCTCAGGATGTCCGGGAGTTAGAACAAAACTTAGCTTTGGACGTGAAACTCCAGAACAACCTAGGTGGCGGAACGGCTGACAAGGAGCCGGATGAAATCGAAGCCGTCAGTACCGTATTTCGCGAGCTTTCGCATAAGCTTGAGATGACGATGGAGGCTCTGAAATCCAGCAACTTTGAGCTTCAGGGCGCTTATGAAGAAGTTCGCATCATCAATGAAGAGTTGGAGCGCCGCGTTGAAGAACGCACGGAGCACCTGCAAAACGAAATCACTCAACGCAAAGCCGCAGAAATTTCCTTGGTGGACAGTCAAAGCCGTTTTCGGGACATTGCCCAGTCGGCTTCTGATTGGTTTTGGGAAACGGATCAAACTCACAGTTTTACCTACTTGTCTGACCGGTGTTATGAAGCGACGGGGCTTACCTCAGACGACTTGCTCGGCAAAACCCGCTTTGCTTTGGTTGAACGCAATTTAGGCATAGATGACCGCGACAAGTGGGAAGCTTTTCAAACTGTGTTGCATAACCACGAAACCATCAAAGATTTCCAGTATCAGCTGTTCTTTCCCGATAAAGACCCCATGACCGTTCAACTGGAAGGCCAGCCGTTTTGGGGTGAAGACGGTGAGTTTTTAGGCTATCGCGGGGCCGCACGCGACATAACCCATTACGTGCTTCACGCCGCCGAATTGGAACGTGCCAAGCATGATGCGGAACGCGCGAACAGTGCAAAGTCCGAGTTTATTTCTTCCATGAGCCACGAGCTGCGCACGCCCATGAACGGCATCTTGGGTTTTGCGCAATTGTTGGAAATGCACCCTGACTTGGAGCTGGGCGAACAGCAACGCGAATATGTCTCGCAAATCCGTGTGGCCGGGGAACACTTGCTTGAGCTGATCAACGACATCTTGGATCTCTCGAAGATTGAGGCCGGCAAGGTTCATCTCAAGATCGAGCCGGTAGAACCCATCGCGGTGATTGAAACCTGCCTGGAAGTTTTGCAGCCCATGGCCCAAAAGCACCAGATTCACGTTGAGTTTGACCGATATGGGTATGAAGAGCGCTTTCGTGTCCTTGCAGACCGCACACGGCTCAACCAAGTTTTGATGAACTTGTGCTCCAACGCCATCAAGTACAATCGCGAAGACGGGCGGGTGAGTATCTTGTTGCAAAACACACCGCAACAGATGTTGCGGGTCTCTGTCTCCGACACGGGCATTGGCATTGCGCCGGAATATTTCGACAAACTATTTGTCCCGTTCAACCGCTTGGATGCTGAATCTTCCGGTATTGAGGGGACGGGGGTTGGGTTGTCCATCACCTTGAAACTGATCGAAATGATGGATGGTAAAATTTCCTTCGACAGTCAACTGGGGGAAGGCACGACGTTTGTGTTCGAACTGCCGCTAGCACCTTAAGCTGCACGTAACACGTGCTTTGCCAGACTTCTAAATAAGGGTATGATGAAAGCCAATGACAACAGGCCTAAAGGCTTGGGATAGGGCTTGGCTTCGTGTCTACGATGTGGGGGGATTCTCACTTACGTGGAAGGATATCCTCATGTCAGCTTATGGAAGACGAAACGTGCATAATATTTCTCCATCACAACGGATACTTTCTTTGACATTGGCCTCAGCCGTCTGGCTGGCCTCGGCCTTTGTTTTGCTTGCCCCCGCGCAAGCGGCGGAGCCGTTGGAATACGCCTATCCCGATATTTCCGTGTGGACCACTGAGCGTGACGCAACGGGCACACTCAAAAACCCGCTGGTGAAGTTGGCTGATCCCTTGTTTGAAAAAGCCGGGATTGAATGGAAGCCTCAAGCCTATCCGGCGAAACGGATGTTTACCCGGTTGCGCGAAGGTCAATCGAAGTTTTCCATGTTGGTCAACGCAAAGAAAATATTGGCAGGGTGTTGTCTGCTGAGCAAAAACCGTGTGGCGGTTGTCGAAATCCGCATGTACCGGCGCAAGGGGGCTCCGCCCGTTCTGACCAAGGACGATTTGAAGGGCAAAAACGTCATCACCATCCGTGGCTACAGTTATGCGGGTTGGCGTAACTTCATCAACGAGCCGGCCAACAATATTACCAACAATGTGGCAGGCGATCACTTCGCAGCTTTCGCCATGTTGGCGGCGGAGCGCGCGGATTATGTCTTGGATTATGCCGGGCCTGCTGAAGAAGTCCTGACGAAACGTCCCATTGACGATGTCACATTCGATAGTGTCTCGCAAACGGATGTGTTCTTGATTTTGCACAAGGACTACCCCAATGCAGAGCAAGTCATGAGGAAACTGGAAGAGATTTCCAAGACCCTGGATGTCAACGAGTTTGTCGTTCCGCCTGGGTCGAAGTGAACGTCATTTGTAACGCTTCCATATTTCTTGGATGACGTCTTTGTGAAACATGGATTTATGGACTCAAAACCGACGTTTGAAATCTTTTTGGTCTCCGTGCCCGGGTTGGAAAGCCTATTGTGTGCTGAAGCCGTGGAGAAGGGGTTTAAAAAGCCCAAAATCCAGTCCGGCGGCGTGACCGTGCGCGGCGGTTGGGTGGACGTGTGGCGCGCCAACTTGGAAATGCGTGGCGCCTCTAAGGTTTTGGCGCGCATTGGCTCTTTTCCGGCTTCCCATTTGGCCCAGCTCGATAAACAGTCACGCCGGTTTGCATGGGGAGACGTTTTTCGTTCTGACGTTCCCATTCGCATTGAGGCGTTTTGCAAAAAGTCACGCATCTACCACAGCGGGGCCGCACAAGAACGCCTGAGCAAAGCAATAGCCCAAGAATTTGGGGCACCTGTTCAAGATGATGCGGATCTGGTTCTTAAAGCACGCATATTTAAAAACCAATGCACCCTAAGCATCGACACCTCTGGGGAGGGCTTGCATAAGCGGGGACATAAACAGGCCGTGAATATAGCACCAATGCGCGAAACCATGGCGGCTATGGTTTTGCGGTTTTGTGGTTATAAAGGGAAAGAGCCGGTGGTTGATCCCATGTGCGGCTCTGGAACGTTTGTTATTGAAGCGGCTGAGATTGCCCGGCGTCTCAATCCGGGGCGCTCGCGTTCTTTTGCATTTGAAAACTTGGCAACATTTGACGGTGACCAGTGGGAAGAACTCCGGGCCCGCCAAAACCTTGCGGACACGGACATCCGGTTTTATGGCAGCGATAAAGACCCCGGCGCGGTGCGCATGTCATTGGAAAATGCGAAGCGTGCAGGGGTTGAAGATCACACAATCTTTGCTGAACAAGATCTATCCGATTTGTCCGCTCCAAACGGGCCACGTGGGTTGCTGATTGCCAATCCGCCCTACGGCACACGCATTGGTGAAAACGGAAAGGTCGCCAAAATCTACAAAACATTGGGCAAGACGGTGAAGCAAAACTTTGCGGGGTGGCGTTTCGGTTTGGTTACGAATTCCGATGCGTTGGCGAAAGCAACGGGGGTGCGTTTTGACAAAATCAGCGATCCGATTTCCCACGGCGGTATCAAAGTCAAAGTGTACGCTACGGACTGATTCTCAGTGGCGGTGGTCGCTCGCAAACTGTGAAAAATCCCGGTCGCGCGTGCGGAAGTGCTCGGTGAACCATATGCTCATCTTGCGCCCGAGTGCGCCTGAAATTTCCGACGATGTTGAATACGACACTTCATCCATGACGGTCTGGATGGAGTCGAGCAACGTTTCATGATCTTTGCGGTGGGCTGAAAAACCGGGATAGGCATGTTCCCGCATCACGCGTTCTTCAATGGTGAAGTGTGATTCAACTTGTGCATAGATTTCCCCCAACAGGGTTTCGAGCATGTCGGGCGATGTGCCCAGCTCAATCTCTTCGCCAAGCTTATTGATGACATCGATGAGGTGTTCGTGTTCGTGATCAATCGAAGGCACCCCGACCTTCATCGTATCGCTCCACAGTATCAACGACATAGTTAATCCCTCCCATAGCTGAGTGCGGATTATGCAATATGATAGTCGATATTCGTTCTTTTCGCAGTAAAGAACCGCAATTATGACGAAAACATTTCGGCTCACTTTCATAAGGTGCTATCGTTTTTAGAGGGGATGAAGCTTGTGCGAGCTTATTTGAGGAAATTGTGAAAAAAGACACTCGATTTTTGTCAGGCCTGAGCACGATGTGGGCGACGATGATGAACAAAGTGGTGCCTGCACAACGTCAAGAACTAGAGCTCAACAACGCCCTGTTCTTGGGCATATTTAGCGATGTGCCGGATGCAATGATGGTTTCGGACAAGGCGCGCAAAGTTGTGATGGTCAATCCGGCCTTCATGCAGATGTTCGGCTACACCCAAGACGAAGCCTTCGGCACTTCCGTGCTGGACTTTTATGTCGCGCCTGAAGATTTCTGTCAGCCAAGCCAGGTCCACATTGAAGGCGAATCCAACTTTATCCGTGACCCCTATGAAATTTCTTTTAAGCGCAAAGACGGCACCACATTTTTAGGCGAAACCTTCGGCACACCGATTGAGGATGCACAAGGTAACCTGACCGCCAATGTGGTGATTGTGCGCGATATTTCTGAGCGCCGCAAAGTTGAAAAGGCCATGTGGGCTTCGGAAAAACGTTTGCGCACCATTATGGACGCCATTCCGTCGATGATCTTCGTCAAAAATGCCGAAAGTCGTTTTTTAGCAGCCAACAAAGCCGTGGCGGACAATCTCGGTCTACCGCTCAATCAAGTTGTGGGCGAGCGCCATGGCGACCTCTATCCATACCCAAAAGATATGCAGCGCATGGCGGAAGACGACCGCAAGGTCATTGAAAATGGTGGCAAGCTCCATGTTGCGCAACAGCCTTATCATGACAAGGATGGCAATTTGGGCTGGTTGCAATCGGTCAAGGTCGCGTGCGACAGCGATGCGTTCGGTGAACCGGCGTTGGTCGGCAATGCTGTCGACATCACCAAGCTCAAGGAAATCGAGGACGACCTTCGGCGCACCAAAACCGAAGCCGAAGATGCGAACAAAGCCAAGTCCGAGTTTCTATCGGCCATGAGTCACGAATTACGCACGCCCTTGAACGCGATCTTGGGCTTTGCGCAAATGTTGCAATACGACCCCAAATCCAAGTTAAGCGAAGCCCAAGATGAAAACGTCAATCATATCTTGGATAGTGCGGAACACTTGCTGGGGTTGGTCAACGAGATCTTGGATTTGGAGCGCATCGAAGCCGATCAGTTTGTCTTGTCAGTGGGTGAGGTAGACCCCACGCATGTGATTTGTGACTGCATCAAGCTGATTGAGCCTCAGGCGCAAAAACGTAACATTAGACTCGCCAATAAGGTTGCCGGGCAAAGCTATACGCCGATGCGTACCGATGCCGTGCGATTGCGCCAAGTGTTGATGAACTTGCTGTCCAATGCCGTGAAGTACAACAAACCGGGAGGCAGCGTGATTGTCGAGGGGCAAGAAAACGAACACGGTTTTTTACGCATCTCCATCACTGACAGCGGTGTTGGTATTCCAGAAAAAGATAAGAAAGAAATTTTTCAAGCCTTTCACCGTGCTGGGGCTGATCCATTTTTGGCGCGTGAAGGAACGGGGATTGGCCTGACCGTTGCTCAGCTGTTGGCTGAACGCATGGCCGGGCAAATCGGTCTTCATTCAACCGAAGGCGAAGGCAGCACGTTTTGGGTCGAAATCCCCCTGACCAATAACAAAGAAACGTTGCTGTGGACCGACAATATGCGTGTCGGTGTGGAGGCGGTGGATAAAGACCATCAAGTGTTGGTATCCCTTCTCAACAAAACGTCACAGCGCAATGTCGAAGCGGACGCCTTGGAAGAGGTGATGGATAGCCTGATCGATTACACCCAGTATCACTTCCGTCGCGAAGAGCTCATCATGGAGATTTGCAACTACCCTGACCGTGAAGCCCACATGAAAATTCATGAACGCTTGTGCGCCCAGGTCATGGAGTTGGCAGATGCTTGGCGCCGCGAACGAAGTCTTGAAACCTTGACCACGTTGCGGGCATTTTTGCGCAATTGGTTGTCCGATCACATCATGAACGTGGATACAACATTGACGCCGCACACCAAGGGCAAAGGCAAGGCAATCCGCGCCGCGTTGGAGGAACTGAAGCAGAGTGCCTAAGCCTCAAGAGCTTCTCGAGCGCATGTTCCAAGCCGCAGTGAAGGCTGCGCAGCCGTCTCAGTGCGTCCCTGCCCATGTCCCCCAGAGCCCCAAAGGACGCACCGTTGTCGTTGGTGCAGGTAAAGCCTCAGCCGCCATGGCGCACGCGTTGGAACAAGCCTGGGACGGCCCGCTTTCCGGGTTGGTTGTGACGCGCACCGGGTATGGGATCCCGACCCAACGGATTGAGGTTGTCGAAGCTTCTCACCCTGTGCCGGATCAGGCGGGCGTGGAAGCGTCTGGGCGCATTCTCGACTTGGTTTCCAATCTGACGTCCGACGACTTGGTTATCTGTTTGATCTCTGGCGGGGGGTCGGCCTTGATGAGCTTGCCGGCGCCTGGCATCACGTTGGCCGACAAACAAGACGTGACCGATGCTTTGCTGCGCTGTGGGGCGACAATTTCGGAAATCAATACGATTAGAAAGCACCTCTCTGCCATCAAGGGCGGGCAGTTGGCTGCGGCTTGCCATCCGGCGAAAGTGGTGGCCTTGGTGATTTCCGATGTGGCGGGCGATGACTTGTCTGTGATTGCCTCCGGTGCAACTGTGGCTGACCCGACGACATACGCAGACGCCGAAGCCATTTTTGCCAAATATGCCATTGAAATTCCGCCCCGCGTTCGCCAACTTTTGGATATGCGACCAAACGAAACACCCAAGCCGGGGGACCCCCGCCTCGACAACACGGAAAATGTCCTGATCGCCACCCCGCAAATGGCGCTGGACGCGGCAGCGCGGGTGGCCAAAGAAGCAGGCTATGCGCCATTTGTCGTGAGCGATCGCCTGGAAGGTGAAACTTCGGATGTCGCGAGCGATCATGCGGACTTGGTGCGCCAAATTCGGGCGGGTGAGCATAATATCAAGCCGCCAGCTGTGGTTTTGTCGGGCGGGGAGACGACAGTCACCCTGGGCGAAGACAGCGGGCACGGCGGGCCCAATGCAGAGTTTGTGTTGGCGTTGGGCTTGGCGTTGGACGGTGTGGACGGTGTTTATGCCCTGGCGTGTGATACGGACGGCATTGACGGGTCTGAAGACAATGCAGGCGCGTGTTTGACCCCCGACACACTGGATAGGGCACGCACTTTGGGGCTGGATGCACGGGCGCATTTGGACCATCATGACGCCTATTCGTTTTTCCAAACTTTAGGTGATTTGGTCATGACCGGGCCGACCGAAACCAACGTCAACGATTTTCGCGCAATCATCATCGAGGACGCTTCCGCATGAAGATGCCCACACCCAACGCGGACACGCTGAAACGCCGTGGTGAAATCATCGAACGTCTGCGCGCCATCGTTCCGGGTGAAGGCGTGATTGTCGATGAAAACGAACTAAAAGCGTATGAGTGCGATGGCCTGATGGCTTACCGCCAATTGCCGATGATTGTGGTGTTGCCGGAAACGACCGAACAGGTGTCTGCCGTCTTAAAAACGTGTCATGACATGGACGTCAAAATTGTCCCGCGCGGGGCGGGGACAGGACTGTCTGGTGGGGCATTGCCCTTGGCCGATGCTGTGACGCTGGGGCTGGGCAAGTTCAAAAAGATCATCGACATCGACTATGACAACCGCTGCGTCGTGGTTCAGCCGGGTGTCACCAACCGTGCCATCACCGAGGCTGTAGAAGACGCAGGCTATTATTATGCCCCGGACCCATCGTCGAAAATCGCGTGTACCATCGGCGGCAACGTTGCCGAAAATGCAGGCGGCATGCATTGCTTGAAGTATGGACTGACCACCAACAACGTCTTGGGCGTCGAAATGGTGCTGATGAGCGGCGAGGTCGTGCGTTTGGGTGGCAAACACATGGACGCGGGCGGCTTGGACTTGCTGGGCGCCGTGACGGGGTCCGAAGGTCTGCTGGGCGTGATCACCGAAGTGACTGTGCGGATCTTGAAACAGCCTGAAGTCGCACGCGGTGTCTTGGTGGGCTTTCCCTCGGTCGAAGCTGGGGGCGAATGCGTGGCCAAGATCATCGGGTCCGGCATCATACCGGGGGCTATGGAGATGATGGACAAGATGATCATCGGCGCCATGCAGGACTTTGTCGATTCCGGCTATCCGTTGGACGTGGAGAGCCTTTTGGTGTTGGAACTGGACGGGCCCGAAGCCGAAGTCCAGTACCTGACCGACCGTGTGAAGGACATTGCCGCGAGCGTCGGTTCCACCTATTTGCGGGTCAGCGAAAGTGACGAAGAACGCCAACAGATGTGGAAGGGGCGTATGTCGGCGTTCCCGTCCGTCGGCCGCATTTCACCGGATTACATGACCATGGACGGCACCATTCCGCGCCATCGTTTGGCCGACGTTTTGACGCGCATGAACGAACTGTCCCAGCAACACGGTCTGCGCGTCGCCAATGTGTTCCATGCGGGTGACGGGAACTTGCATCCACTGATTTTGTTCGACGCCAACAAACCGGGCGAACTGGACAAGGCAGAAGCCTTCGGTCACGACATCTTGCGCCTGTGTGTCGCCGTTGGCGGTGTGTTGACAGGCGAACACGGTGTCGGTGTTGAAAAACGCGATTTGATGGGGGAGATGTTTACCGAGGACGATCTCAAACAACAGCAACGCCTGAAATGCGCGTTTGACGGCTCTGGCTTGCTCAACCCGGGCAAGGTCTATCCGACGCTGCACCGCTGTGTGGAGCTGGGCCGCTTGCATGTCACGGATGGCAACATCCCATTTCCTGACATTCCCCGGTTTTGAGGTTCTCATGACAGATATTCTCAAACCGGATAACGTTGCCCAGATTTTAGGTCTGATCAAATGGGCGGTGGCGGAAAAGTCACCGCTGCAGGTGTGCGGGCACGACACCAAGTCGGGACTGGGCGCACCAAGCGCGTGTGAGCATATCCTCGACCTTTCGGACTTGAGCGGGATTGAGCTCTATCAACCGTCCGAACTGGTCATGACCGCCAAGGCGGGAACGCCTGTTGCAGAGGTTCAAGCCGCATTGGACGAAGCCGGGCAGATGATGGCGTTTGAACCGTGGCAGCCGGGGGCTCTCTATGGGACTGAAGGCGGCACGGTCGGTGGCTTGTTCGCGTCCGCAGTCTGTGGTCCGCGAAGGCCTTTGGCGGGCAGTGCGCGCGATCACTTGCTGGGCTTTGAAGCCATCAGTGGACGGGGCGAGGTGTTTAAGTCCGGCGGGCGCGTGGTTAAAAACGTGACGGGTTTTGATCTATCGAAATTGATGGCGGGGTCCATGGGCACGCTTTCGGTGATGACCCAGGTGACGTTCAAGGTGCTGCCCAAACCAGAAAAAACGCGCACGGTTTTGGTGTTCGACCCAACCGATGCCCAGCGTGCCATGCTGGATGCACAGAACTCGCCCTATGAAGTGTCCGGCGTTGCGCACTTGCCCACAGATATCGCGGCGAAGTCGGCAGTGTCTTATATCAAAGACAAAGGGGCTGGCATCGTTGCCGTGCGTGTCGAAGGCCCTGCACCCTCTGTAGAAGTCCGCTGTCAGTCCTTGCGCGATGTGTTGGGCGCGTATGGTGAGGTGGAAGAACTGCATACCCACAATTCCGCAACCTTGTGGCGCGAAGTGCGCGACGTTGAGTTTTTCAAAGGTGACGCGGATTTATGGCGCTTATCCGTCCCGCCCGCCGAGGGTGTTAAAATTGCAAGCCAGTTGGGCGGCACCTACTTCTTGGATTGGGCGGGCGGCTTAATCTGGTTGCAAGCCTCGGGCGAAGATGCTCAGCGTATACGAGCCGCTATGGCGTCGGGCCACGCAACGTTGATGCGGGGATCCAAAGACATGCGACGCTCAATGCCTGTGTTTCAGTCCCAGTCCGACGGATTGGCCGCTCTCATGAACCGCGTGCGCGCTGGGTTTGATCCGCACACCATTCTCAATCCCGGCCGGATGGGAGGGGGCTGATGGAAACACATTTTTCAGACAAGCAGCTCCACCAAACGCCCATCAAGATCGCCAACGACATCTTGCGCAAGTGTGTGCACTGCGGTTTTTGCACGGCCACCTGCCCGACCTATGTGGTGTTGGGCGACGAATTGGACAGTCCGCGGGGACGCATTTATCAGATCAGGGACATGTTGGAATCGGGCAAACCTGCCGAAGACAACACGGTCAAACACGTGGATCGGTGTTTGAGCTGTCTGTCGTGTATGACCACCTGTCCGTCGGGTGTGGACTACATGCATTTGGTCGACCATGCACGCAATTATATCGAAGAGACCTATACACGGCCTTTTCCAGAACGGGCCTTGCGGTGGGTTTTGTCGACCGTGTTGCCCAATCCAAAACTGTTTCGCTTGTCGATGTTGGGCGCGCGCCTGGTCAAACCGTTTAAGGGATTACTGCCGGGACGTTTGAAGGTCATGGTGGCGAAAGCCCCCACAAGCTTGCCCAAGGCCGAACCCATCGGCACACACGTGCCCCAAGGCCAAACCCGCATGAAGGTCGCGTTCTTGCCCGGCTGTGCGCAACAGACACTTGCGCCGCGCATTAACGCCGCCGCCGCACGGCTGTTGGTGCGGTTGGGCTGTGAAGTGACGGAGCCCGCAGACATTCAGTGCTGCAGCGCGCTCACCCACCACATGGGCAAGGAAGCCGCAGCCATCGCCACCGCCAAGCACAACATCGACGTGTGGGAGCACACAGGTGCCGACGTCATCGCCATCACCGCGTCCGGCTGTTCGTCGGTGGTTAAGGACTACGGCCATATGTTGCAAGACGAGCCGGCGTGGGCCGAACGCGCCCAGGCCATTGCCGCCAAGACCCGTGACATCAATGAATTGGTGGCCGAGCTGGGTCTGGACGGTGTGAAAGACTTTGCCAAGCCTGCTGTGGCCTACCATGCCCCGTGTTCTTTGCAGCACGGTCAAAAAAATGTCGAAGGGCCTGTGGACCTCTTGCAAGCGGCGGGCTTTGCGGTCTCAACGCCGAAAGATGCACACTTGTGCTGTGGGTCGGCGGGGATCTACAACATCATGCAGCCTGACTTAGGCGCGGAACTTGGCCGGCGTAAGGGCGCAAGCCTTGAGGTTTTAAATGCTAAAGTAATCGCCACGGCCAACATCGGCTGCTTGATCCAGATTGGTGAGTACGCCAGAACACCTGTTGTTCACGCGGTGGAACTGCTAGACTGGGCCACCGGCGGTCCTTCGCCGCTCTAACGTATCTTAAGGGCAAGAAAAATATGATGCGGCTCCCGACTTTATTCGTCATTGCGTCCCTGATCAGCTTCGCCGTGGGCGGGGTGGGGTATTACTTGGCCATGCCCAATTTGGGCAAAGATTATGCGAAACCCGTTGACGGTGATATCAGCTTTGTCAAAGCCGCCGACCAGTTGGAAGGCTTTAGTTTGCTCACCAACATGCCGCCTATTCCCGGTGTGGATATGCTGGACGAAGCGGGCAACACGGTGACGTTCGACAAATTCAAAGGCAAGGTCGTGGTGTTCAACCTGTGGGCCACCTGGTGTCCGCCGTGCATTCGCGAAATGCCGGACTTGAACAGCTTGCAAGTGGAATTTAAGGACCAAGACTTCATCGTCGTGCCCGTCGCCAGCGGCAAACAAGGCACGGAAGAGCCTGCCGAGTTCCTGCGCAAACGCAACTTAGATGCCCTGACGACATACTACGATCCAGGCTCGGAATTCCTGCGCATGTTCGACATCGAAACCCTGCCGACCACTTTTGTGCTGGATAAAAACGGCAACATGCGCGGGGGTGTCATTGGCATGACGGACTGGTATTCCGACGAAGCGAAAGCCATGTTGCGCGCGCTGCTCGCAGAAGGCTGAATATTCAAATTTTAATATATATCATCGTACTTATATACACAAAATTTATGTAAAATAATGTTGCGTCATGTTATAATTTTCAGAACCACAAAACCAAATCAGGCAAGAGTGGTAAGTGAGCACTTGCTTTGGTGCACGGCTCTTCAGGCTCTCAAAAAAACCAAAGCTGGTGCGATGGACCTTGGATAGGAGGCGGTGATGACGGTCTCAAGGTTTGCATCTGGTTTGGGCGCACTGTCCATGGCTTTGCTCATGGCTCTCACCCCCACCGAAGTTCCGGCCGCAGACGCGGAAGTCGGCAACTGGAAAGTTGGACGCGTATACTATCGTTTCGTCTGCACATCTTGTCACAAGGATATGGCGGGTAAGGTCATTTCACCCAATGAATTGACCAAAGCCGAATGGCGCGCCTATCTGGACGCTGACAAACACGATGCGACGGGCAAAGCCGAAGGCTCTGTTGAGTATTACTCTTCTGGTGAATACCGCTCGTCCATCGCTGACACCAACAAAGCAGCGGCGAAGTTTTTGACTATGCCGGACGAACAAATGGCTCAACACATCCGGGCCTGGGCCGTCTATGGCGCGAAAGACTCCGACACGGCTTCAAGCTGCCAATAGGTTCGGGAGGTTGTCATGAGCACGCTGAACGAACCTGTTGCGAAAACACGAAAAGACGAGCACGTCCAATCGCTTTTTAAATGGCCCAGTTGGTTTGACGGGGTGCGCGAAGACGGTGCGAAGGTCTTTATCGAACAATGGTCGCCTTACGTCGCCGCGTTGGCATTGGTGATCATTGTGATTGCCTTGATGGGGCAAAAAGTTTTTTGGGGTGTCTTCGGTGGGTTTAAGCTGTGGGGAGATTATTTCAACACCCTCATCGGCTTGGCCCCGGCCTTGGGCATTTCCGAAAACCTCGCCAGCCCCCTCATGCACAAGATTTCTCTGATGAACATTGCACTGTTGATCGGTGCCACGGTCGCTGCCCTGATCTCAAAACAGTTTCGCATCAATCCAGCTCCCAAAATCGAATACGTTTGGGGTGGCGTGGGCGGGACGCTCATGGGGCTTGGGGCCGTGCTTGCTGGTGGCTGCAATGTTGGTGGCTTCTTTACCCCGTTGATGTTTGGCTCGCCCACAGGATGGGTGATGTTGGCCGGATTGATCGCAGGTGCGTGGATCGGGCTGAAAATCATGCTTTGGGGTATGGAAAATATCGAATGGGGAACCGAGCCCCCACCGCAACTGGGTGAAATGCCTGGGCGCAGGTACTTCCCGTGTGTTGGTGTGGGCATAACCGTCTTGATTGGTCTGTGGGCGGTGGAATGGATTACTGCACCGGATGCCAAATTGGCGGTGCGCGCGACCATCATCTTGGGCGGCTTTGCCATCGGCTTTGTTATGCACCGTGCACGCTTTTGCATGTCGCGTGTGGTGCGCGAACCATTGATGACGGGGGAAGGCGATATGACCAAAGCCTTCATGCTCGCCATCTTGTTGGGCGTTCCGGTGGGCTCGATCTTGCTCAGCGGTGGCGTGATGGATCCGTACTTGGCCATTCCAGCGCGGTTTTGGATGGGCTCGCTCGGCGGTGGGTTCATCTTTGGCATTGGTATGGTGCTCGCCGGTGGTTGCGCCACGGGTACGCTTTGGCGTATGGGCGAAGGGCACATGAAGCTTTGGACCTCGGCGTTCTTTTTTGCCTGGTCCGGATCGATCTTCTATGCGCTGATGAAAAAAACCGGGCTCACGGTGACTGATATGAACTTGGATATGATTGAAGAAAGTGCGCTGGGTATTCAAGCGCATTGGCCGGCCATGTTGGGCGGTTGGGGACCAACCTATGCGGTGACCTTCGCCATACTGGCCGTTTGGTATCTGCTGGTGACGTACAACGAACGCACTGGCCGATTTACCATTTTCTAAGTCAACGTTTGAGAAGAGGAGGCCTAGCCATGTTGTTCAAACGCTTATTCGTCGTTTTGGCCGCCTTGCTCATTGCCGTCCCACTGAGTGCAGCCACGGCTGCCGAAGGCTTCGACAAAAGCAAGTGGTACAAGACCATCGTCGATTATGAGTTCGTTGCTCCGTTCGCCGTAGCACCGATCCGCAACGACGTTATGATCATCGATTCACGGCCCTATGCCCGGCGCTATGAAGTCGGCCATATTCCCATGGCCGTGAGTATTCCCGACAGCAAGTTCGCCACAATGACCAATTTGCTGCCGAAGGACAAAAACCTGCAGTTAATCTTCTACTGCGGTGGGTTCAAATGCCCGCTTAGCCACAAATCGGCAACCAAAGCCGAAGCCCTGGGCTACACCAAAGTTGCCGTGTATGCCGCAGGGATGCCGGACTGGGTCAAGAACGGCGGACTTAAATCCGTGGCCACCACGCACATCAAATCCTTGATGGCATCGGGTGAACCCATCGCCATCGTTGATGCGCGTCCACTGCGCAAAGCTAAAGCCGGGCGTGTTCCGGGGGCTTTGATGATCCCCGACAGCAAGTTCGACAAATATGCCGGATTGCTTCCGGCCAATAAAGACACGCCGCTGTTTTTCTATTGCGGCGGTCTGAAGTGCCCGCTGAGTGCCAAAAGCGCGATTAAAGCCAAAGCGCTCGGTTACAGCAAAGTCGCTTTGTACCAAGTCGGTTACCCCGATTGGAAAAAAGCTACAGGATTGGTGGAAATGGTCGTTGCTCCCGACGCCAAAGCCGCCATGGTTGCCTCTAAGCCCAAAGCTGGCGCAACCAAATCCTATGCCTTCATCGAAACTAAAAAGCCCGGCCAAATTACAGCGGCCAGCTTCAAGGCTTTGATGAATGAAAATGCAGGCAAAGCCATGATCGTTGATGTGCGCGATGCCAGCGAAATCAAACGGGACGGCACGTTCAAGGATGCGGTCGTTATTCCGGTCGGCGAATTGGACAAAAAAATGGCAACACTGCCCAAAGATCGTCCCGTGGTGTTCTTCTGCTCGACAGGTGGGCGTGCCGGTGAAGCATATGACACCGTCTCCATGCTCGCCGAAGGTGTCACAGCGTTCTTCTTGGATGCCGAAGTCACGTTTGCCAAAGATGGAAGCTACATCATCAAACCCAATGCATGAGAGCCGCATTGGAAACTGGAAAAGGGTCGGAGTTTTCCGGCCCTTTTTTTAGAGCTCCAAAACCTCGGGTGCGGCTTCAATGGTGTCGTAGATTTCGCTGAGATCGTCTTCTGTCACACAATAGGGCGGCAGGATGTAAACCGTGTTGCCCAAGGGGCGCAGCAGTAATCCTTTTTCGCGAAAGTGGTCGTATAGCTTCGGTGCGATGTTGGAGAGATACCCCTGGTCCGACACAATGATGTCCATGGCCGCGATGGTGCCGTGTTGGCGAAAGCCTTCGAAGCGTGGGTTTTGGGCCAGCGATTTCAGGCGCCCGGAGTGGAAGGCCGCAATCGCGTCGATGCGCTCTTGCACGGGCTCGTCTTTCCAAATCTGCGTGTTGGCGTAAGCCACAGCGCACGCGATGGGGTTGGCGGTGTAGGAACTGGAATGGAAGAACGTGCGTGAACGGTCTTCGGAATAGTGCGCGTCAAAGAACCGGTCTTGGCAGAGCGTCACGGCCAAGGGCATGAAGCCGCCCGTGAGGCCTTTGGAGGTGCACAGGATGTCCGGCTCAATGCCCGCTTGGTCACACGCCCACATGGTGCCCGTGCGGCCCCACCCGGTCATGACTTCGTCGGCGATGAACACAGCGTCGTTCTTTTCGCAAATGGACTTGAGGCTTTTGAGCACGTCGGGCGCGTACATCAGCATGCCACCTGCCCCCAGAACTAAGGGCTCGAGGATCAGGGCCGCGACTTGGTCCGGGTTTTCAGACACGATGCGTTCCAACGCCGCAGTCGTTTCGGCTTCTTTGCCGGGGGTGGGGAAGGGGATGCTTTCGACGTCGAATAACAACGGCGTGTAAGCTGCGTTATAGACCCCGCGTTCGCCCACACTCATGGTGCCGATGGTGTCCCCGTGATATCCATTTTCCATGACAATGACTTTTTGGCGCTGGGTTTGGCCTAGGTTATGCCAATAGCCCAAGGCCATTTTGAGGGCGACTTCTACGGCGGTGGAGCCACTGTCGGAAAAGAAGACTTTGCTGAGCCCTTTGGGGGCAAGACGCACCAGTTTTTCGGCCAGCTGTTCGGCAGGCTCGTGCGTGTGTCCGGCAAAGATGACTTGGTCGAGCTTACCGGCTTGTTCACGTGCGGCCTCGACCAACTTGGGATGGCAGTGGCCGTGTGTCACCACCCACCACGACGATATCGCGTCGGTGATGCGTTTGCCGTCGGGGGTGTAGAGGTATGCGCCTTCGCCGCGCTCCACCTTTTGCATTTGTGGGATCAGCGCGTGCTGGGTGAACGGGTGCCAGATGGGGGAACTCACAGGGTGCCTCCGAAGTTGTCTTGAAAAACGGTTTTAAGCGCGCCCGGTGTGATGTTGTCCATCATGGGCACACGGCCCAAAACTTTGACGCCGCCCATTTCTGAAATCGTTTTCATGTTGTCGGGATTGTCGTCACCAATAAACGCCACGCCGAGAATTTGGATGCCTCGTTTGCGCAAAGCTTCCAAAGACAGCAGGGTGTGATTGATAGTGCCCAGCCCCGTGCGGCTTGTCAGCACGACCGGAAGGCCCCAGTCCGCAAACACATCGATGTAGAGCGTCTGGCGGTTCACCGGGACCATGAGCCCGCCTGCACCTTCGACCAACAGATTGTCGCCCTTCGGCGCAACGGCGTTGATATCTATCTCAACACCATCCAACTCGGCGGAGCGGTGAGGGGACAAGGGTTGGGTCAATCGAATGCCGTCGGCCAATACGCGGTCATCGCCCAGGCCTGTCATGCGCTGGACGGCCTCGCGGTCGGTTTCGTCTTCTATGCCTGACTGGATGGGCTTGTAGTACGTCATACCCAGACCCAGGGTGTACATGGCTGAGACCACGGTTTTGCCCAGCCCCGTATCGGTTCCGGTGACGATGAAGCTTTGCGTCATGTGAGCTCCTGATAGGCTTGGGCCAGGGCGTCTAAGTCTTCTGGCGTTACGTTCGTAGTGACGGACAGACGCAAACGGGCCGAGCCTTTGGGCACCGTCGGCGTGCGGATGGCGCGGATGTCGAAGCCTTGGGCTTGCAACTTTTTCGCCACTTCAAACGCGGCACCATCTTCGCCGATGATTAGCGGGATGATTTGCGTGGTGGAGATGTCGCTCGGGAACAAGCGGTGCGCGTGTTCACACAGCATGTGAAGCTTCTCGCGCCGTTCCGGCTCGTCGCGCACAGCTTCCAAAGCCTTTTGCACCGCCAAAGCCGACAGAGGTGTCGGTGCGGTGGTGTAGATGAAGCTGCGTGCCGTATTGACGATGTAGTCTTTGAGCACATCGGTGCAGGTCACCAATGCACCCGCTTGGCCCAAGGCTTTGCCGCAGGTGTGCAGCACGACCAAGTTCTCTTTGCCTTCGAACTTTGCCGCCAAGCCTTTGCCGCCCGGTCCCCAAATGCCTGTGGCGTGGGCTTCGTCTACGACAAGGTAAGCGTCATGACGATCGGCAATGTCCATCAAATCGTCCAAGGGCGCGGTGTCGCCGTCCATGGAATAGACGCTTTCCACAGCAATCCAGATGTTTTTTGCACCGTTTTCCCGCGCACGTTTCAAAGCGTCTTCGCACGCGTTTGCATCGTTGTGGGCGAACTTAAATGATTTGGCATGGGACGCATGCACGCCTTCTTTGGCGCTGGCGTGTTCCAACTCATCCACCAAGATCACATCGCCGCGCTCGGCTAATGTTGTGAAGATGCAGACGTTGGCCAAATAGCCCGTCGCCATATAGAGCGCGGCTTCGCAGCCAAAAAAATCGGCGGCGAAGCTTTCCAGGTTTTCATGTTCGGGATGGTTGCCACGTAACAGGCGCGAGCCGCCGGACCCCAGCGCAACGCCGTCCGCGAGCGCATCTTTTAAGGCTTGGCGGATGCCGTCGTGGTTTGCCAAACCCAAGTAGTCGTTGGAGCTGAAGTCGATCCCGCCCAGCGGAATCAGTTCACGCCGTTTCTCAAGCTGAGAGAGCGTGTCCAGCTTCGCTTGAAACGGGTTCGTCACTCTCCGACTCCTGAGCCAGTTCTTGGGGACGCAAATTGAGGCGTTCGAGCAGTTCCAGATCTTTATCTGCCTGCATGTTCGGCGTGGTCAACAATTTCTCGCCAAAGAAGACGGAGTTGGCACCTGCATAAAAGCACATGGCCTGGGTCGCGTCGTCCATGCTTTCGCGGCCCGCCGACAAACGCACGTGGGACTTCGGCATCATGATGCGCGCCACCGCAACGGTGCGCACGAAGATGAACGGGTCGATGGTTTCGGCATGTTCCAAGGGCGTGCCTTTGACGCGCACCAGCAAGTTGATGGGAACGCTGTCGGGGTGTTGGGGCATGTTGGCGAGCTCTTGCAGCAAGCGGGAGCGGTCTTTTTCGTCTTCGCCCAGGCCTAAGATGCCGCCGCAGCAGACACTCATGCCTGCATCGCGCACATGTTCCAACGTGTCCAAGCGGTCTTGGAATTTGCGCGTGGTGATGATGTTTTCGTAGTGCTCCGGCGAGGTGTCGAGGTTGTGGTTGTAATAATCCAGTCCAGCCTCTTTCAAGTCGCGGGTTTGCTCTTCGGTCAAGGAGCCCAAGGTCACACAGCACTGAAGGCCGAGTTTTTTCACACCACGGATCATGTCCAGCACCAGCGGGAAGTCGCGGGCGTTGGGGTTTTTCCACGCAGCCCCCATGCAAAAGCGCGTCGCACCCCGGTCTTTGGCAGCCTGGGCCTGTTCCAACACGGCGTTGAGTTCCGCGAGGCGCTCTTTTTCCAAATCCGTGCCGTGGTGAGCGCTTTGCGGACAATAGCCACAGTCTTCGGGGCAGCCGCCGGTTTTGATGGACATCAAAGAGCTGAACTGAATTTCGTTCGGATCGAAGTTTTCCTGGTGCACGGTGTGTGCACGGTGCAGAAGTTCCATGAACGGCAGGTCGTAAAGAGCTTGAACTTCTTCGACGGTCCAATCGTGGCGCAAGTTCGTCATGGTGTTGTGGCCCCAGTGATTTCCAATGTTATTATTGATGTCAACCGCTTGCCAATTTGCCCTGTTTTTCGGGCTTTTTTTAGGCACATTTTCGTGGTGCGGAGTTGGGCGCAAAATAATCCGACTGTCCGGCTGGGGCAAGGGAATTATTGCATCGCAACATTCACGGGGCTTTGGTTTCAGCCGTCGTTGGTCCGCTCTTCTTCATCTATTTCGTCATCGAACTCGGCATTTGCAACCGCAACGCGGATGCGGTCCAAACGGCGCTGGGCTTTGATGGCGCGCACACCGCAGGCATGGATTTGATCAACGAAGCTCGACGTCTTTTCCAACTGGTCGTACCTGAGGATCCCGCGTGCGCCCAAATTCAGCAGTTCTTTTTTCAAATCATCGTAGGCAGCTTTAATCGATGCCCGAACCTTTTTGGGTTTCCATTCTTCCGGTGCTGGGTCGGCTGAGATCATACGTTTGAGCTCCGCATGCACGACAGCAATGTAAGTTTCTAACAGTTTTTCGGCGTGGGCCTCTAGCGCGGGGCGATGGGCGCGCATCTGCGGCAGTTCGGCGGCAATGCGGGCAATTTCTTCAAAGTGCTGCAAGGCGCGATAGGGATGGGCCAAAGCGCTGGACACGTTGGCAGGCAGTTCGGCCTGGTGCATTTTACGCGCGTACTCGCCGATTTTGCGCGACAGGCGTTCCGTCACGGCCAAGCGTTGGCGCAGGTCTTCATGTTTGGGCAGCACAGGGTCCAAGGCCGTCAGCACCATGGTGGTGGAAATCTCTTGCAGGCGCGACAGCTCCATAATCAAGCTTTCCACGGCTAAGGACGGCACCACCAGGGAGGTTTTGTCCAAAAAGCGCGGGCGGCCCAAGTCTTCTTCCATGCTCACGAACTTGGTTTTGAGGTATTCCACCATCCGGTGCGCCACCGGCAAAATCAAGACGACCCCCAAAATGTTGAAAATCGTGTGGAACAGCGCCAAGGATGTGGCCACGTCCGCAGTCATTTCAAACGTGTTCTGTAGGGTTGAAACCGCGCCCAGCATAAAGGGCAACAAGATCAGCGCGACAATCCCGGTCAAGAAGTTGAACGCAACGTGGCTGGCCGCAACGCGTTTGGCGTTGGGTGTCGCACCGATGACCGCAATCATGGCGGTGGACGTGGTGCCGATGTTGGCACCAATGACCATGGCCGCGGCGGGTTCCAATGGGATCATGCCCCCTGCGGCGGCAGCCAAGGCGATGGAAATGGCAGCGCTGCTTGATTGGGTCAGCAACGTCATCATAAAGCCGACGCCGACGAAAATGGCGTAATCGACAAAGCCGGTGGCGGCGAGGGTCGACAGATCAATGGTGCTCGCTACGCCTTCAAATGCGTCTTTGAGGACCGAGACACCAATGAAAAATAGCCCAAACCCGGCCAATGCCATGCCCAGCGCACCGCGGCGGCTGTCTCCTCCGGTGAGCTTCATCAGCATGCCCACGCCGATCATGGGCAGGGCAAACAGTGAGATTTTGATCTTGAAGCCGATCAAAGCCACTAGCCAACCGGTCATGGTGGTGCCGATGTTGGAGCCGAAGATCACCCAGACGGAGCGTTCCAGCGTCAACATGCCCGCGTTCACAAAGCCGATGGCGGCCACCGTGACGGCGCTGGACGATTGAACCAAGGCGGTCAGGACCGTACCGGAAAAGAGACCGTGAGCGGCTGAATCCGTCCACCGTTCTAAAATTTGTTTAAGCGTGCGCCCTGCGGCGACTTTAAGCCCGTCGGTCATCAGCATCATGCCGAGCAAAAACAGCCCGACACCGCCCATCAACTGGCCTATGGAAGTAAGTGAGAGCACATCCGATCCCTTTTCTGATCTCTCTATGACACAATTATGTCATATGTAATGACCCTGTGAAGGGGTTTCTTGTTTATTTTGAAGTCCCTATGAAATTGGGTAGCTACCCAGATATGCGTTCAGTGCATGTAAGGTATGTCCCTGCAGGGGTGGGGTTTTGTCCCACCAACTGGTATGAACAGCACAATCAATAAAAAATGATTCTAAATCGGCTGGGGATGCAACGCAGTTGCCGTGTTGCGCCTGGCCGTTTTTTTATGCCCTGAAGCGAGAGAGCCCGAAGTCACATGTTTGAATTTCACTACAACAAAGTCGTTTCCTTAAAGGCCGACATTCTATCCGGTTTGACCGTGGCGTTGGCCTTGGTCCCCGAAGCTGTCGCCTTTGCCTTTGTTGCCGGTGTGAACCCGCTGACAGGTCTTTATGCCGCATTTATGGTCGGTTTGATCACCGCCGTCGTCGGCGGGCGTCCTGGCATGATTTCCGGTGCCACGGGTGCTTTAGCTGTGGTTATGGTGGCCTTGGTGGCCGATCACGGCGTGCAGTATCTGTTCGCCACCGTGGTTTTGATGGGCATCTTGCAGGTTCTGGCCGGTGCGTTGCGTTTGGGCAAATACATCCGCATGGTGCCCCACCAAGTGATGTTGGGCTTTGTCAACGGCTTGGCGATTGTGATTTTCTTGGCCCAGCTTCGCCAGTTCCAGATTGAAACCCCCGATGGCGGTTTGGCCTGGATGACGGGTGAGATGCTTTTTGTGATGTTGGGCCTTGTTGCGCTGGCCATGGCGATCATTCACTTCTTGCCAAAATTCACCTCGGCGATTCCGGCCCCATTGGCCGCCATTTTGGTGGTCACGGGTTTGGTTTTGGGCTTTGGTCTGGATGTGCGCACCGTGGGCGACATGGCATCGATCGCGGGTGGCTTGCCTGAGTTTGCTATTCCGGCGGTTCCCATGACCTGGGAAACCCTGGTCATTATATTCCCTTATGCCTTGATCTTGGCCGCCATCGGTTTGATCGAAAGCTTGCTGACCTTGACGGTGATCGACGAAATCACCGACACGCGTGGTCGCGGCAACCGCGAATGTGTGGGCCAAGGCACCGCCAACATCGTCACCGGGTTTTTCGGCGGCATGGGCGGGTGTGCGATGATCGGTCAATCCATGATCAACGTGAACTCCGGCGGGCGCGGGCGCACGTCGGGTGTCGCAGCGGCTTTGTTCTTGCTGATCTTTATCCTGTTTGCCTCCAGCCTTATCGAAATGATCCCGCTGGCCGCGCTGGTGGGCGTTATGTTCATGGTGGTGCTGGGGACCTTTGCCTGGTCGAGTTTTCGCATCCTGCACAAGATCCCGCGCGCGGATGCCTTCGTGTTGGTTTTGGTGTCTGGTGTGACGGTGTTTACCGATTTGGCCGTGGCCGTGGTGGTCGGCGTGATTGTTTCGGCCTTGGTTTACGCCTGGGGCAACGCGACCCGCATTCAGGCCTATACGTCCAAAAACGATCAAGGCGGTAAAGTCTACGAACTGCAAGGCCCGCTGTTTTTTGGTTCTGTGACATCGTTCCGCGATTTGTTCGACCCGGAAAACGACCCAGACGATGTGGTGGTGGATTTCCGCATGTCGCGCGTGGCTGACCACTCTGGCTTAGAAGCCATTGACAGCCTGGCCGAACGCTATGAACGCCGGGGCAAGCGGTTGCACCTCAAACACTTAAGCCCGGAATGCCGCAAGCTGTTAAGCCGCGCAAAAGACTTGGTCGAGGTCAACGTTATCGAAGACCCCAACTATCACATTGCGACGGACGAGCTGGCGTAAGTTCACTCACAAACAGCCAAGAAAAAAACGCCCTCAAAATGGGGGCGTTTTTGTTCATTTTTGAGCTGTCGTGAAATTAGTCGACTGCTTTTAGCTCTTCAGCGGCCATTTTGCCGTTGCGTTGCTCGACCAGTTCGAACTCAACCTTTTGGCCTTCATTCAGACCTTGCAGGCCGGAACGTTGAACAGCTGTAATATGAACAAACGCGTCGGAACCGCCCTCATCGGGGGTGATAAAGCCATAACCTTTGGTGGTGTTAAACCACTTAACTGTGCCGGTTGCCATGGGTACTCCTTAATATAGGCAAAACGTTCATACCCTACGTGCAAGATAGGCGGCCAGCAGAGCATTTATGCTGCCGCATCGGTGAACGGTGTACACCCTGGAGCCTGAAGGCCCACATCACCTACTCAGCAACGAATAGTGTTATACGACATTTTTGAACATTTTGCACTGCTTGTATTCAATTTAAAGAATATTTCAATTAAGAAAAGTGTTACAAAATCATGAAAGCCTTAGAAAACGCAGAGGTTTTCAAATTTTTCCTATTATAAATAGTTGGTACACGGTCGTTTATGCTCTTATTATGCGTGTGTATTGGGTGGTGTTGCGGTGCGAAAACCACAGCAGTTATGCGGGCATTTGCATTCAAGACGTGTGTTTTGGGGATTGCGTGATCTGGAAGCGCACATAGGGGGGAAACGTAAATGCGATTTTTCGCGTGCAAAGAAGCTCAAATCGGTTCAGACTTAATTTTATAGGGCGCAAGACATATTTTGACAGGGTGATCCATGTGAGCACACCCCGCAATGACCATGTGTTGAGCGATCAAGCCCCAGCGCCGAGTGTCCGTCTCGTGCGTTCATACTTCTTGCCTTTGTTTTTGCCTGTATTCGTCGCTGTCATTGCGGTGGGTATCGCCATGTTCGCGCTACATATCGAGCATGAGCACGATGAAATCGTTGATCGGGAGGCCGCAAAGATCCACATCACCCAAATCAGCATTCACAATGCGCTCAATACGGCCATAGGTGATTTACGGTTTTTAAGCAGCGGAGCGGGATTGAGAGACTTTATCCTTTCCCCATCCCCAGCCAACCGTCAGCGTGTTGAGAACGGGTTTGCGGCGTTTTCACGTTCGAAAAATGTGTTTGATCAAGTCCGCTTCATAGACGCCACCGGCCAAGAACGGATCCGCATCGATTTGGTGGATCAGGCTCCGGTCATTGTTGGTTCTGAAGACCTACAAAATAAACGCCACAGATACTATTTCCGCGATGCCATGGATTTGGCGCAAGGGCAAATATATATCTCACGTTTGGACTTAAACCTGGAAAACAAACGCATAGAAATTCCCTACAAGCCGATGATCCGTTTGACCGCGCCCGTTGATGTGGACGGGCAACGGGGTGGCGTTTTGGTGTTCAATTTTTTGGCGGAAAACGTCTTGGGTCAGGTGCGCCGGGTGTTTACCGGTCAGGAAAGCGATGGCTGGCTCACCAATGCATCGGGCCACTGGCTGATCGGGCCTTCACGGGATGTTGAATGGGGCTTTATGTTCAACCGCTCTGACAGGGTACAGAGCCGTTATCCCGAAGTCTGGCGCAATGTGTCAGATGGAATCACGCAAACATCCACCGGCGATGGCATATTTACAACGGCTAGAATCACGCCGCCATTGAACGTGGTCGTGTCGCAAAATTCTGATCCCTATTGGGTTTTGATTTCACGTGCCCCGCAATTTTTTTGGTATCAGCATCGCCTGCTTGACCACATCCCAGGGGCATTGGTGGTCTTGGCAATTGTCCTGGGGCTTGGTTATTTCAGCTGGCGTTTGTCTTATCAACGTGCATCACGCAGCCAGTCGGACGGGGTTTACAAACGCCAGCTTGAAGAGGCTTTGAGCGAAAGCGAGCACCGCTCCACTGCTGTGGTGGAGGCGTCGGACGATGTGGTGTTGATGTGCACGGAAACAGGGCTTATTCGTCACGCCAATAAAGCTGCAGAGCGGGTCTTCAACGTTCCCGCCGTAGACTTGATCGGGCGAGAGGTGACGGAATTTTTGATGGAGCCCATAACCATCGCCCTGCGCAGCGCGGACGGAACACACCGCCTGCAAGAACGCGAACGTTTCGAGACCTACGCCGTCAAAGGTACAGGCGATGGTTTCCCGGCAGAAATAACGTCGACCCCGGTGCACACCAAAGGCAACACGCGCTTTTCGGTTTTTATCCGGGATATCACCTTGCGCAGGTCTTACGAAGAGCGCCTTAAGCGCTTGGCCAACTATGATCCCCTGACGGGCTTGGCGAACCGTGTGTTGCTGTTGGAACACTTGCGCGATGTCCTCCAGGGTGATCATGGCCCGGACGGACCTTATGCGGTGATCTTGGGCGATTTGGATGATTTCCGCATCGTCAACGACACCTTGGGGCACGTGGTCGGGGATGAGGCGCTGAAAGAAGTCGCAGGCAGAATCTATCAAAAAGCGCCCGCCGGCAGCCTTGCCAGCCGCTTTGGCGGGGATGAATTCGTATTGGTGGTGCCATGCCGTGGTAATCGTGATGTGGCTGCAGAAGTCAGCCAGTCCATTTTGCAAGCCTTCGAACGCCCACTGGAGGTCGCGGGACACCGCCTGTATTCGTCGATCAGTTTGGGCGTTGCGTTCACCGAGCACAAAGACGATACAGCAACGGGTTTGTTGCAGATGGCGGATACAGCGATGTATGCAGCAAAGGACGCCGGGCACAATACGTTCCGGATGTTTTCCAAATCCATGCATGACGACGCTGCGCGTCGTCTTGCTATTCAGACACGTTTGGCCGGGGCGCAAGGCCGTGGCGACATCTTCTTGAACTACCAACCCTTGGTCGACGCAAAATCGGAACGCATTATCGGTGCCGAAGCCTTGATGCGTTGGACGGATGCGGAGCTTGGCCCCATCGGCCCGGCGGAATTTATCCCCGTGGCTGAAAGTACAGGATTGATCATCGATTTCGGTGAATGGGCGTTGTATCAAGCCTGCGAACTTGCCAGTGAATGGCGCAAATCCATTCCCAACTTCCATGTTGCCGTCAACATTTCCCCGGTGCAATTGATCGGTGCAGATATCGTTTCCACGGTGCAGTCGGCACTGCTGAAAAACAAATTACCGCCCGAAGCCTTGGAAATCGAAATTACCGAGGGCTTGTTGATCAAAGACCCGCTTGAGGCCGAGAAGATTTTGGACGAGTTGGCTGATATTGGCGTGTCCATCTCCATCGACGATTTCGGCACAGGGTATTCATCGCTCAGCTACTTGCAACGCTTCCCGTTCACGACCTTGAAGGTCGACCGCATGTTTGTGCAAGATCTGCCCGAAAGTGAAGACAGCTGCTCTTTGGTCTCTACGGTTTTGGCGTTGGCGGAACGCTCAAACCTCAAAGTCATCGCCGAAGGTGTTGAAGAACAAAGCCAAGCCGAATGGTTGAAAGACCAAGGGTGCGATATCATCCAGGGCTATCTCTATGGGCGTCCTGTGGATGAACAAACCTTCAGTGCTTTGGTCAACAACCGCAAGTCAGACGAAGACAAACCCAATTTTAAGCTTGTTTAAGCCGTTCGTATAACGGGGACAGTTCTCGACGCAAGACCTTTCCTGTTGCCGTGTGAGGCAGGCTGTCGACGATCACGTATTCTTTGGGGACTTTGTAGCTGGCCAGGCGGTCTCTGGCAAAACCTTTGAGCATTTCTGCGTTGGCCTGGGTGCCCGGTTTTAGGACGATGAACGCACCGATCAAAGACAGGTCTTCACGCACCCGCACTTCGGCGCAGGCACATTCTTGAACAGCCGGGTGATGGCTCAGCACATCTTCGATGTCTTGGGGGGAAACGCGATAGCCCTGTGCGTTCATTAAATCATCTGCCCGGCCAAGGTATTGGAGATACCCATCTGTATCCAAAGCCGCAAGGTCGCCCGTCAAAAACCAATCACCGCGAAATGCCGACTGCGTTTCAGCTTCCAAGTTCCAATAGCGAAGCATCAGCCCTGTGTCGTCTTTGTGCAGCACCAAACGCCCGCATTCGCCCACGGGAACGGTTGTGGCGGCGTTATCGTCCATGTCCAAAATAGCCACCCGGCGCCCGCGTTGGGGCTTGCCGCAAAATCCAGGTTTAACGGGAACCGAAGGGGAGGAGGACGCATAGGTGGAGCATTCGCTCATGCCCAGTGCTTCATACAAAGGCTTTCCGGTGGCGAGCTTCCATTGTTCGCGCACGACCTCAGACAATTTTTCACCCGCCGTTAAGCCATGACGCAAATTCGCAAAGCCTTCGGAAATGTGGTGGGCGTGTTTTAACATTTGCCGGTACAAGCTGGGCACGGCAGCGAACAAAGTCGCGTCGTGCTTGCCCGCCAGCCTTGGCCAGACGCTGGGGTCTTTGGGGCCGTTGTAGATTACGGTCCCGGCGCCGACGGCCCAAGGGTCCATCAGGCCTGCGCCCAATGTGTAGGTCCAGTTAAACGCGCCCGCGTGCAGCATGCGGTCCTTTGGTCCTAAGCCATACCAGCCGTCATACATCATGCGCCGGGCCCACACGGCGCGGTGCGCATGCAAGACGCCTTTGGGGCGCGATGTCGCGCCAGAGGTGTAAACGATGTAGGCGGGATCATCGGCGTGCGTGTGGGCATAAGGTGTGATGTCTTCACAGCTCATCAAATCGCGAATGTCTTCGTCCAAAAGCTGATGCGTGCCGTCCGGGACACCGTCGATTTTTAAGTTTTGGGACGTGCAGACAAACTTTGCACCACTGTCTTCCAAGATGAAGTGTGCTTCGCGTGCGGACAGTTGCGAAGATGTCGGCACAGCAATGCCGCCGGCGGCGATGGTGGCAAAAAAGATCAGCGGAAATGCGCTGGTGTTGCCCAGCCTGAGCATGACGCGATCACCCGGGTCAAGACCGGCCAGTTTCAGTCCGGCCGCCATACGGCGCACGGCATCGTCCAGTTGGCGAAACGTCCAGCGTTCGGCAGGCTCTAAGCTTTCAGGATCGCTCACAACGATCAAAGCGGTTTTGCTTGGACTGGAGTTTGCGGAAGCAGATAAACAATATTCAGCAGCATTAAAACAATGCGGGCAAGGTTCGGGAAGGCCTTGGTCGAACATGCTGGTTTCGAGCGTCATAACAACCCTACAAGCGCCACAAACGCACCGCGTCTGGTGTGGTGTCGCGGTCTAAAACACCGCGTACGTCCGCAACAACACCTGCGCCGCCTTTGAGCAATCCGGTGACCAGATCCCAGCCACCGTCAACATAGCTTTTGTGCGGCACGGCAACCACCACTGCGTCCGTTTGTTCCAGTTTGTCGGTTGGGGTGAGTTCAACCCCGTATTCGTGCTGAGATTCTTCGCTCGACGCCATAGGGTCGTGCAATTGAATTCTCATGCCGTATTGCTGGAGCTCGGCGATCACATCGACGACTTTGGTGTTGCGCAGATCCGGCACATCTTCTTTGAAGGTGAGCCCCAAAACCGTCACGGATTTTCCGCCACCATTTTGAAGCATCAACTTAACTGTTTCCCGGGCAATAAAAGCGCCGGTGCCGTCGTTGATTTCACGACCGGCCAAAATCACCTGGGGATGATATCCCGCTTGTTCGGCGCGGTAAGTCAAATAGTAAGGGTCCACACCGATGCAGTGCCCGCCAACTAGCCCCGGTGAAAACTTCAAGAAGTTCCACTTGGTTCCCGCAGCGTCTAAGACATCGCGCGTGTCGATGTCTAAGCGGTCGAAGATTTGCGCCAGTTCGTTCATCAAGGAAATGTTGAGATCGCGTTGGGTGTTTTCGATAACTTTGGCGGCTTCGGCGGTTTTGATGGTGGGGGCTTTGTGCACGCCCGCTTTGACGACCGAACCATAGACGGCGGCAACAACGTCGAGAGTGTCTTGGTCTTGGCCCGATACCACCTTCGTGATGGTTTCAAAGCGGTGCTCTTTGTCGCCTGGGTTGATGCGTTCGGGGGAATAGCCAACGCTAAAGTCAGGACCGCACGACAAGCCAGAGAGCTTTTCCAAAACAGGCACGCAGACGTCTTCGGTGGCGCCGGGAAAGACGGTGCTTTCATAAACGACGATGTCGCCCTTTTTGAGTACGCCGCCCAAGGTGGTTGAAGCGGCGACCAGCGGAGAGAGGTCCGGGCGATTGGCATCGTCAACCGGGGTGGGGACCGTGACAATGTGAAAATCAGCTTGGGCGATGTCTTCCACATGAGTGGTGAGCACCATGTCGGCTTTGGACAACGCGCTGCCTTCAACTTCTCCGGTGACATCGTGCCCGGCTTTTAGCCCGTCTACGCGGGGGACGGAAATGTCGAAGGCAACGACCGGGTCCGGGTGTTCAGAGCTCAGCCCGAACGATACCGCTACGGGCAGGCCCACATATCCCAGGCCTATGACGGAAACTCGGCGGTTATGGCTCATCAACGCTCTCCTTCACAGCGCGCGCGGCGCTAGGAGACTGTCTATACGCTACGTGGTTGCTCTGCAACCGTTTTGACCGTTTTTATGAGCAATCAGAAGGCTTGGAGGGGGCCTCGACGCCCCAAAACTCTGCGTCAAACTCAGGTTCTAGGGAAAGCCCCCTGAGGAAGTCCAAACCGGAGCGTTTTTCAACAATGTCGAGGGTCGAGAGGTAGTTCACCCACACCTTTTGTTTTTGGTTGGGAAGATTGTTTGGAAATACGGCGCTAAGCACCTTGTAGTTTTTTTCTGCGTCTTGGGCGACAACGATCTTGAAAAAACAGGCTGGAACGATAGCGTTGCCCGGTTGGCTTTGCAGGCTCGCAGGGTCTGCGTTTTGCCCCCAACTTCCTGCAAAAGCCCACAGCCCAATCCCTTTTTCGGCCACCCAGTTTTGAAATTGTTTTTCAAGACCGAGCCAAGCGCCGCTGTTCAAATGGGATGTTTGGGGCGCCATGTTGGTCATCACATAGGATGTCTCATAGGCGTTCTTGCTCCAATTCAAATCCAAAGCCCGAACCAGATGCCCCCGATTGAAGCCACTGTTTCGGTAGTTTTTGATTTGCGCCTGTTCATTCTTCGGCACGTCAGGGTCTTCATCGAAAAAGTCTGTGCGTTCGGGGTAAGCAGGGCTCTCACGGATGACGTTCAGTTGTTCCGGCGTCAGGCGGTGCGCTGTCCACACGGCAACCTTGGTTTTGGTGTTATGTAAGGCCGCAAAAATGGGCGCGTTTTTAGCGTCTTTGGCCGTTTTGCACAGCTCCAAGGTGTTGTGAGTTGGGCCATTGGGGATGACTTCGCCGGGGAACAAAGCACGGCAAGCCTGAAATGGTGCCCCACCACCGCCAAACGCGAAGCTAAAGGGCAAGGCGACAAACACGAAAACCAACAAGACAAGATAACGAGTTTGAAGCGTAAACATACATGCACCAAAAAAGAGTATCTAATAAACTCTACAATTATGTAGGGAGTTGCTGGCGATTTGCAAACAAAAAGTGTGTAGCTGTATTCCTGCAACTTACTGATGTACTGGTCAGGGTATGTTCCGAAGTGCTATCAAGGGAGCCGGATTTCGGACGAAAGGTTTCCCCATGTCTCATGGACGCCCACCCAAAGGCGGCTTTAAAAAAGGCGGCGGTTCTCAGCGTGGGCGCGGTGGCGCGGAACGCGTGCCTCAACCGCTCGCCGCACCCAAAGGGGAATTAGAGCCAGGCCTTTATGTCATCGCCACACCCATCGGCAATTTGGGCGACATTACGTTTCGGGCTGTGGAAACCCTGAAAGGCGTTGATGCGTTGGCGTGTGAAGACACGCGCGTCACGGCGAAACTGTTGAGCCATTTGGGGGTGGACAAGCCGCACCCAACCTTCTCGTGTCATGAACACAACGAAGCGCGCGCATTGGGGCGTGTGCGGTCCTTGATCGATGAAGGACGCGCCGTGGGGTTGGTGTCCGATGCCGGGCTGCCTGGGGTTTCCGATCCCGGTTATCGCATGATTTCTACTTTGCTCGATGAAGACGTCAACGTTGAAGTTTTGCCGGGTCCCAATGCGGCGACCATGGCTTTGGTGGCGTCGGGCCTGCCGACGTCGAGCTTCACATTTTTGGGCTTTCCATCGCGCAAAGGCGGAAAGCGCAAAAAGATGTTGGAAGCCGAACGCGATGCGGAGCATACCCTGATCTGTTACGAAAGCCCCCACCGCATTGGTGCATTTTTGGCAGATGCGGCGGAGGTCTTAGGCGATCGTAAAGCCGTTGTGGCGTTGGAACTCACGAAAAAGTTTGAACGCTACCACCGCGGCACGTTACCTGAATTGGCCGAAGAATTTGCAGAAGACAAACCCAAAGGTGAAATCACAGTTCTTATTGAAGGGCTTGGGCGCAAATCACGCAAAGACGGGGATGTGGATTAGTGGCGCGGGGTAAGAAGACGGCTGGTGGCAACAAAGGCAATAAGCGCAAAGTCTATCTACAGCGCTTGTCGCGCATCTTTGGGGTGCGCGAAGCGGCGGCCCAAGACATGGCCTCAGTCCAGCTCAAAAGCTCACTGCGCCTCAATGTGCTTTCCCCGCTCAGTGAACCCGAAATTCTGGACAAGTTGACAGACCTGGGTGTCGACATCACACCGATTGACTGGTGTCCGCAAGGCTATCACCTCCACTCCGACAAACGCGCCATTTCTGAAAGCGATCTGTTTCAAGACGGTCACGTCTACATCCAAAACGCGTCCAGCCTGATCCCGGCGTTGGCATTGGACCCGCAGGCGGGGGATCGCATCTTGGACGTCTGCGCGGCGCCCGGCGGTAAGACCACGCATATTCAGGCGCTTGCCGGTGGGCGCGCGACGATCGTCGCCAATGACGCCATGAAGCCGCGTCTGAAGAAATTAGAAGAGGTCCTCACAACCTTTCACGTCAACCATGCAACCATCACCAACTTTGAAGGTCAGTTCATCGACCGGCACCTGGAGCATCTTGGTGGCGAGCTGTTTGACCGGATTTTGCTTGACGCACAGTGTTCGGGGGAGGGGATGGAAGACCTCAGCCATCCCGGCGCCCTGCGTTTTTGGTCGGAAGAGCGTGTCATTAAGATGAGCTACCTGCAGCAAAAAATGCTCACGTCCGCGTGGAAGCTCTTAAAACCCGGCGGCACGCTGGTGTATTCCACCTGCACGTTTGGCCCGGAAGAAAACGAAGGCCCCGTTTCGCGCCATTTAAAACACCATGACGATGCGCACATCGAGCCCATCAATCTAGATATACCCGGGCGCAAGTCGGGGCTGAAGTCCTGGGGTGGGACGCCTTTTCATACGGATCTCAAACACGCGGTGCGGGTTTTGCCATCGCCGCACCTCGAAGGTTTTTTTGTGTGCCGACTGAAAAAGGCAAATATCTGATGATATTCATGTGATGTTAGGATTGTTTGCTGTAATGTATGAAGTGTGTCGAATCACTTTCCATAAAGTGAGCACTTGAGGAATAGGATCCAAGACTATGGCCGATGTCACTTTGAGCGCTGCTGTCCGCGGCAGTTTGCTGTCCTTGCAAAGCACTACCGACCTGATCAACCGGACGCAAAGCCGTCTGTCGACAGGATTGAAGGTGTCGTCTGCTATTGATGATCCGGTTGCTTTCTTCCAAGCAAAAACACTAACGGATCGCGCGTCTGACTTTACCGAGAAAAAAGACAGTATTGACCAAGGCATCAGTTCTCTGAGCGCTGCGGTTGACGGTATTGAAGCCGTTGAAAATATCGTGAACCAACTCAAAGGTGTTGCGAACTCGATGAAATCGGCAACGGGGACCCAGTTCACTGATTTGCTCACTCAGTTCAATGATTTGCGCTCGCAAATCGATTTGCTGACCACGGACTCGACCTACCAAGGCACCAACCTCATTAACGGAACCGGGCAGACTTTGTCTGTCGAGTTTTCCGACAAAACGACCTCCAAGTTGTCTGTGTCTTCGGTTGACGTGACGGCCAATGGTATGGATGTGAACGCCACGACCAACATCACAACCCTCGGCACCAACGTGCTGGCGATGAACCACACTGATTTTGTCGCCGCGACGACGTTGACGGGTGGCGATACGGTTTCATTGACCTATGTCGGTCCGGATGTGACCGTCACCACGGCTGCGAACCAGACCATGACCTATGGTACGGCTACGCTTACGCTTGCCATGAGCGCTGGCGGTTCTGCCACCTTGACGCAGGGTGCGACGTATACGGTCACGATCCGTGCAACCACCGCTGCTGGCGGCGGCGCTGCTGCTGGCCTAGTGACCTCGACAACGTTCTCTGCACAAATGTCTGGTGCCTCCGCTGGTGGTGCTGGTGCAACCGTGGCTGCCGGAACCGTCGGTAAAACGTATATCGGTGAAAGCAACTCGACTTCCATCGATGCTGCGATCACGGATTTGAGCTCAGCTTTGACCACGCTGCGCACCGAAGCATCTAGCTTGGGTAACAACGTTGCATTGCTGCAAACCCGTCTGGACTTTACAGAATCGTATGTGAACACCTTGGACGAAGGTGGTTCTAAACTGACCTTGGCCGATATCAACGAAGAAGGTGCAAACCTTTTGGCCCTGCAAACCCGTCAACAATTGGGTATTCAGTCTCTCTCGTTCGCGGGACAGTCCGAACAATCTGTGCTGAGCCTGTTTGGTTAATCTGACCACAGGTTTTCAATTTATCTCTAAAACCCCAGGTGTATGGACATCTGGGGTTTTGTTTTGACGAGGCTAAACCACCTGCCCGCACGCCCAGCCTGACGACCAGGCCCATTGGAAATTAAAGCCGCCCAGGTGTCCGGTGACGTCGACGCATTCACCGATGAAATAAAGCCCTGGAACGGCGTTGGCTTCCAGGGTTTTGGACGACAGTTCTTTGGTGTCCACGCCGCCGACCATGACTTCGGCGGTGCGCAGGCCTTCGGACCCGTTGGGGGTGACAGCCCAAGCGTTCACATGCTCGGCCAGTTTGCGCAGGGTCTTGTCCGGTGTTTCGGCAAGTTTGCCTGTGCATCCGCACCAATCGGCCAGTCGTGCCGCCAAGTTTTTGGGCAGAAGCTGTGCCAGCGCGGTGTGCACATCCTTTTTCGGTTGAGCTGTTTTAGCGTCTTTCAGACGCCCATACACATCGGTGCCCGGCAACAGGTTGACACTTAACGTGTCGCCCGGTTGCCAATAATTAGAGATTTGCAAGATTACCGGGCCGCTTAGCCCCCGATGCGTGAACAACAGGGCTTCTGTGAAACTCACTTTTCCAAGCTTCACGGTGGCGGGGAGAGAGATGCCCGACAGTCCCTCCATCTGCTTGAGCATATCCATCTCGAAGGTTAAGGGCACCAAACCTGGGCGGGGCTCGATGACGTTCAGGCCGAACTGCTTGGCGATTTGGTAGCCAAAGTGGCTCGATCCCATTTTGGGAATGCTCGGCCCGCCCGTGGCAATTACCAGGGCAGGGGCGGTGAAAAGACCGTGGTCGGTTTCTACATGGAAGGTGTCGCCGTCTTTATACAGGCGCTCGACCTTGGTGGCGGTGAAGATGTCCGTGCCTTCAGCTTCTTTCACCAACATGTCGATGACGTGCTGAGCGCTGTCGTCGCAAAAGAGCTGTCCGTGGTCACGTTCGTGCCACGCGATCTCGTACTCTGAAATCAGGGAAATGAAATCGTACGGGGTGTAGCGCTTCAGCGCTGAAGTGCAAAAGCGCGGATTGTCGGACAGGTAATTCGCGGGCGTGACATCTAAATTGGTGAAGTTGCACCGCCCGCCACCCGAAATGCGGATTTTCTGCGCGACCTTTTGTGCATGATCAATCACAGCCACCCGCCGCCCACGCTTAACAGCCTCGCCCGCGCACATGAGGCCAGCGGCCCCTGCGCCGATGATGATGGTGTCGAAGGGGCTGTCAGAGGGTTTCATGACGGCTTCTTAATAAGACTTCGCAAATATCGCCTGCTTGCTTGCAGCTGCACCCGTCAGCACACACGCGCCGTCCACTTCCGGCTGGTCGTAGGGCAGGCAGCGGATGGTGACGCCTAGGTCTTTGAGCATTTCTTCGCTTTCAGCACTTTCACACCAGTACGCCCGCACGAAGCCCGTTTCGCCAAAGGTTTCGTTGGCGAAGTAGGCTTTGAAAGCCTCGAAGTCTTCGATGTCGGTTTTGACGCGCGCATCGCGGAACGCTTTGGCTTCTTCGAACAGCTTTTGTTGGATGGCGCCGAGTTGGTCCGTGATGCCAGCGACAAACGCATCCACGTCTTGGCTGCCTTTGCCGTAAACGTCGGTGCGTTCGGTCACCATGACGGAGCCTTGGTCCAGATCGCGCGGGCCCAGCTCGACGACAATCGGCGCGCCTTTTTTGATCCAGCTCCAGCGTTTTTCACCGGCGTTCATGTCGCGCTTGTCCACGTGGGCGCGGACAACGTTGCCGAACGCCACGTTGTTGTTGAGCTTGTCGGCGAGCTCTTGGGCGGCTGGCAGCACGCGTGCGGCGGCTTCGTCGTCGCGGGCGATGGGCAGGATGACGATTTGATAGGGTGCGATGGTGGGCGGCACGCGCAAGCCGTCGTCGTCGCCGTGGGTCATGATCACGGCACCGATCATGCGGGTTGAGACCCCCCAGGACGTGGTGTGGCAGTAGCTTTCACCACCGTCCTTGTCTTGGAACTTGATGTCGGCGGCGTGGGCGAAGTTTTGGCCGAGGTAATGTGATGTGCCGGCTTGCAACGCTTTGCCGTCTTGCATCATGGCTTCGATGGTGTGGGTTTCGACGGCACCGGGGAAGCGCTCAGACTCGGACTTTTCACCGGGGATGACGGGAACGGCCAGCCAGTCTTCTGCGAGCTTGCGGTACTCTTCAAGCATGGTCGCGGTCTCATCACGTGCTTCTTGTTCGGTGGCGTGGGCCGTGTGGCCTTCTTGCCAAAGGAATTCGGACGTGCGCAGGAACAAACGCGGGCGCATTTCCCAGCGCACCACGTTGGCCCATTGGTTGATCATCACCGGAAGGTCGCGATAACTGCGCACCCATTTGGCAAAGCTTTCCCCAATCATGGTTTCGGACGTCGGGCGCACCACCAAGGGGCTTTCCAGTTCGCCTGCCGGTTCAAGCTTGCCGTCCTTGGCGACCAAGCGGTGATGGGTGACAACGGCCATCTCCTTGGCGAAGCCTTCCACGTGGGCCGCTTCTTTTTCGATCAGCTCTAACGGAATGAACAGGGGGAAGTAACAGTTCTGGTGTCCGGTTTCGCGAATGCGTTGGTCCAAACGACGTTGCAGGTTTTCCCAAATGCCAAAGCCCCACGGCTTGATCACCATGCAGCCGCGCACGCCTGAATTTTCGGCCATGTCGGCTTCTTTGATGACCTCTTGATACCACTTGGGGAAGTCGTTTTCGCGGGTGATGCGGATGGCGGTCTTTTTGGGCTTTTGGGACATGTGCTCTACCAATTTGATGAGTCTTTAAACTAAGAGGATTGGTATCGGGCAAAGTGGGCCGGAAATCAAGAACCGATGGAGATTTCGATGAGAAAACGTTTCAGAGCTTTTCTGGTCGATAAAAAATTACATAATTTACGGATCGATATATAACCAAGCAGAAACCTCAGGTATCATTCAATTTTTGTGATGATTATAAAAAGTGTATTTTTTATTCAAAGTATCAAAAGGCTAGCTTAGACCCTAGAATCATTGGCCTTTGCCCTGTGATGCATGTTCTTCAGGTGGGACTGAGTCTAATACTAAAGTAGAGTAATTTCTGGCAATTTAGTATGATCTGTATTATCATACGAGCGAGGTCGAGTTTGAGGGGGCTCGTCAATCTCTAGAACCACATACACACGTATCAGCGCCACGGTTGTGGCGTGATCTGACAAAGCAAGGGGATTTGATCGTGAAACAAGATTGGAAAGATATGAAGAAGCTGGCAATGGGTCAGCGAACATATTCTAGCCGGAGCCTCCATGGACAAGTGGTCCACGAATTAGGCAAACGTATCGTCACCGGCGATATTGACGAAGGTGCCGTCCTGCCGAACGAAACGGAATTGGGTGCATCGTTTGCGGTGAGCCGCACGGCGTTGCGCGAAGGCATCAAAGTATTGGCCGCAAAAGGCCTGTTGGCCAGTCGCACCCGCACGGGGACGCGTGTCCGCCCCCGCAATGAATGGAACATGCTGGACCCAGACGTCATGGCTTGGCAGTTGAGCTCCGGGCAGCCGCACAAGTTCCTCAACGATTTGGTTGAATTTCGTCGGGCCGTTGAACCTCTGGCAGCCTCTTTGGCGGCTCAGCGTGCCACGGATGCAGACGTGCAGGTGATCAAGCAAGCCTACGACGACATGGAATTGGCCGGGTCTGACATCGGAGCCGGCGTGCTTCCGGATTTACGTTTCCATCAAGGCATTTTCCACGCCAGCGGCAACGAGCTGTTGGCACCGTTAGGCACTTTGACCGAAGCTGCTTTAAGCGTTTCGTTCCGTGTTCTGACCTCGGAAACCAAGCAAGAGTCCTTGCGTCTGCACAAAGCTGTTTTGGAAGCCATTCAAACGCGCGATAGCGCTGCGGCTCAAAGCGCCATGACGGCACTTCTTGATGCAACGCAGCATCGTGTTACGTCTTTGATGGAAGAAACCGTTCAGTAAGTCTCTCATCGACAAAACAAAACCGGGCAAGCCGTTTGCTTTGCCCGGTTTTTTTTGTGCCCAGCTGAGTTGAAACTTTTGCAACAAATGTAACAAGTGTGTGTGTCATTTGTTGCATTTCAAGCGTATTATAATTCCTAACGACCCGAAAAACATCGGGCGGGAGGAACGCGGGCGCATATGATGAAATTCGATGAAACCCTTGCAAAAATGGAAGAGACCTTTGACCGTCTTTCGCCGCAACTGAAACGCGCGGCGCGTTATGTGATGGAAAACACAGATGATGTGGCGCTGTATTCCATGCGCCAACTTGCCGCTCAGGCCGATGTTCACCCATCCACCATGGTGCGTTTGGCGCGCGAATTGGGGTTTGATGGACACGCCCAATTCCAAGAACCGTTTCAAGAACGCCTGCGCTCCAAACCGAAGGTCACCTACGTCGGTGAAGCGCGGGATTTACAACAGCACAGCGACAAGACCGGATTGGTCACATTGGTCGAAGACCTGTTCCGGGTCGAATGCGCCACCTTTCAGCACATGGATGAAAATGGCCTGCCTCTGCAAATCGTTGAGGCGGCTGACGAGATGTGCAATGCCCGTAACATTTTTGCCGTTGGTGTGCGTTCTGTCTTTCCGGCTGTGTTTTATTTTCATTATGCCTGCCGGATGTTCACCAACAATGTGCACCTGGTCAGCGGTCATGGCGGTACTTTTGCTGACCATTTGCGTGGCATCGGTCAGGGCGATGTTGTCCTCGCGACGAGTTTTATGCCGTACAGCCGTCACACGGTGCGTGCTGTGGATTATGCAAAAGAACGCGGCGCAAAGATTATCGCCGTAACGGACAGCACGGTTTCACCCATAGCGCGCGGCGAAGACACCCTCAAGATCATTGTTGGCAATGAAAGTCCGTCTTTATTCCATTCCATCGTTCCGGCGATGACGGTGATTGAAGCCTTGGTTATGGTCATGATCGCACGCGGTGGAGAAGATGTGTTGAAAGCCTTGGAAGATAGTGAAGAACAACTCAACGGCTTCGATGCCTACTGGATGGAGAAAAAGGGCAGATTTCGCCGTTGAGCTTTGACACAACGTCGGGTCTTACCTTAACCTTTCTTGTGCAACACGGATTGACATGACGGTTGCATGTAATGAGCGGGGGAGACACGTGAACAGAATTCTGAAATCGGCCTTGATGTGGACCCCCTGGGTTGTGGCGCTGGTTGTGATCCCGGTGACATTTTCGTCGGCACAGAGCCCCTCGCGCTATATCAGCATCGGCACAGGTGGTGTGACGGGGGTGTATTATCCCGCAGGCGGCGGGATTTGCCGCTTACTCAACAAGGGGCGGCGAAATCACGGTATCCGCTGTTCGGTCGAAAGTACGCAAGGTTCGGCCTTCAATGTCGATGAGATCCGCAACGGTATTTTTGACTTTGGCATTGTGCAATCTGACGTGCACTACAATGCCGTTCAAGGGCAAGGGCATTTTACGGATGCAGGCCCTATGGGCACCTTGCGTTCGGTCCTGGCCTTACACGCCGAACCCTTCACCATTGTTTCGCGCTCTGATGCTAACATTACGACCCTTGATGAGCTGAAGGGTAAGCGGGTGAACATCGGGAATCCCGGTTCAGGCCAGCGCTCGACCATGGAAATGGTGATGGGTGAGAAGGGGTGGAGTGTCTCTGACTTTTCTAAGACAGCCGAACTGGCCTCGTCAGAACAATCCAAGGCCTTGTGTGACAATCACATCGACGCCATGGTGTTTACCGTCGGACATCCCAACGCTTCGATTAAGGAAGCGACGATTTCTTGCGATACCAACTTGGTGAATCTTGCCAAGGGTGATGTGACCAAAATCACCGAAAAGCATCCTTACTTGTTTGCCGCGACCATTCCCGGCGGTATGTATCGTGGGACGCAGAAGGATACTCGGACCTTCGGTGTGGGCGCGACGGTGGTGACCAGTTCCACCACGCCCGATTACATCGTTTATGAGCTGGTGAAATCAGTGTTTGAGAAAATCGAGGACTTCCGCCTCCTGCACCCGGCTTTTAAGCATCTCGACCCCAAGCAAATGACGTCACAGGGTCTGTCCGCGCCGCTCCATCCTGGGGCGGAGGCATACTTTAAAGAAGTCGGTCTATTGCCCTAAAAAAAGCCGCCCTCTGAATAGGGCGGCTTTTTTCTTAAACGCTTGTGGCCCCGTAATAGAGGTTCACGGTGTGCTTGGCTTCTGCGAAGAACAGCCAACGTTCCACGATGATGCCCAGCGAACAAAACGCCCAGGCCAAAACAACGGCAGCCAAAGCCACGTAGCCATCCAAGAACATCGCCAACAAAGACAAAGCCAGCGGCAGGGCAAAGCCCGATAGGTGAGAAATGCGCCGCAGGGTGTCGGCGTGCTTTTGCGCAACGCGGTAGCCCATTTCTTTCATCAAGTAGTTTTCCGACGTATGCGGCAGTTCCAGCACGGACACATCGCCTGCGGCATCGATGCCGATGGCGGAGTTGACGGTGGGCAAGCCTTTGGAGCGTTTGTTAAAGCTCCAATACAGGGTCTTCAATCCCCAACCCAGCGCAAGTGTCACGACGGTTAGGCCTTGGACGTAAGGGTTGATGGCGCCGAAGATGTGCATCAAGACGCTCATCAGCACGGCACCGCTCATCACTGACAGCAACAGATAAGACGGAACGGTCCAGTCGTTGTGCCATTGGTGAATGGTGCGCAGCGACTTATAGATCATCGCCGTGCAAATCACGGTGAGCCAGGCTAGTACAGCCGACAAAACTCCGGCAACGGCCCAAAGCCCGCCGGTGGTTTCAAACCAAACCCAGCCAACGCCAAACGCCAAAGCGGGCACGTAGGTCAGCACCGCCATCACGCCTTCGCGTGCGAGCCAGCTGGACTTCCACTGCGTCATGGCGCGCCAAGCGCGTTCGGGACGACCTAAGTGGAAGGTCGAGGCCAATAAGCCAACGGTCACCAAAGCCAGCGCAAAGAATAGGCCGGACAAGCCAACCCAACGGTCAGCCGGCAACAATCCGGCGGCGCCCAAGATGCCCATCATGGCCAGTAAGCCATAGCCTGCGCCGGAACATGTGGTGAAGAAAATAACGGAAAACGCGGGATGCATATCTTTATCTCCTTCCCTTACGCCGACAGAACTTTGTCGAGCCAGCCCAAGAAACCATCCGTTTCTATGGCTTCCAGCTCTTCAGGTGCACCGACGTCGGCGCTGTCGACTTTGCGCGCGCGTGGCGGCAAGTATTTGTTGGTGGGCTTGTAGCCCAGCTCCGGCATCAAGTCGCGGCCATGTCGGGCTGCGGTCAGCTGCGAGACATTGGATTCCGGATCGTTCAAATCACCGAAGTGGCGCGCCCCCGCCGGACACGTCAGAACGCATGCAGGTTGGCGGTCTTCGGGCTCTAAGTTTTCGTTGTAGATGCGGTCAATGCACAGGGTGCACTTTTTCATCACACCTTGGTCTTCGTCAAACTCACGCGCACCATAGGGGCAGGCCCAGCTGCACAGCTTGCAGCCGATGCATTTGTCGGTGTTGACCAAAACGATGCCGTCTTCACTGCGTTTGTAAGATGCACCCGTGGGGCACACGGTGACGCAGGCGGCATTGTCGCAGTGCAGGCACGATCTTGGGAAGTTGATGGTCAGGTTCGGGCGGTCGCCACGTTTGACTTCGAACGAATGCACACGGTTAAACCACACGCCGTCAGGCTTGTCGCCGTAGGGGTTATAGTCGGGCAGGGCGGCTGAATGACCGCCGGTGTTCCATTCTTTGCAGTTGGTGGCACACGCATGACAGCCCACACAGGTGTCCAAATCGATAACCAAGCCAAGCTTCTTGTTGGTTGAGGCGGGAAGGGTGGTCATGATTATTTGCCCTCCCGGATTTTTTTGTTTTCGGCTTTGCGCAGTTTTTTGAACTCTGCGCCATAGCGGGACACTTTGGGTGTGTCCGGCAGCTGGTCGAATTTCTCGATGACCGGGAATTGCGGCCAGCTTTCGCCAAATTGGGATGGCTCGGCTTTTTCGATTTTAACGCGCAAGTCGAACCATGCGGCCTGACCCGTAATGGGGTCGGAGTTGGAATAGCGATACCCGTCGTCTTGTTCAGGCAACAATTCCGAAATCAAGTGGTTCAACAAGAAGCCTTCTTTGGACTCGATGGCATCCTTGTCCAAGTTCCACGCACCCCGGCGTTTGCCGATGGCGTTCCAGGTCCACACCGTGTTGGGGTTCACGCCGTCCACAATTTTGATCTGGCAGCGAATGCGCGCGTGGTGGGACGACACCCACACCCAATCGTCGTCCACCGCGTTCATTTTGTCGGCCACGGTTTGGTGCACGAACAAACGGTTCTTACCCGTGATTTGACGCAGCCACGCGTTTTGTGATCCCCACGAGTGATACATGTGCATCGGTCGCTGTGTGAGTGCGTGCAGGTTGAACTCTTTGGTGTCGACCATGGTTTCTTCGAACGGCTGATACCAAATGGGCAGCGGGTCGAAGTACTTCAAGATCCGTTCCGCGTCTGCTTTGGGCGGTGTTTGTTCCGTATGGCCTTCGGCAGCCAAGCGGAATTTCTGGAACACCTCTGAATACAGTTGGAAGATGATGGGCTCACCATTAGGCAGCAAGCCTTTGTCGGCCGCCCAGTCCAAGTAGTTCTTGTTGGCCATTTTGAAGTAGCGCTGGTTGGGCGCAAATTCGTGCTGCCAGAAACTTTGGTTTTCGATGTACTTGTCCAGCTGCTTCGGGTTCTTTTCACCGCGCAACGGCTTGTCGCCGTCTTCGCCGCGCCAACCGCCCAGCATGCCGATGCCGGGTGCGCGTTCGTGGTTGACCATGTAGTCCGCCAAGCCGCCCGGATATTTCGCCGTACCGTCGTCGTTGGTGAGACCCGGTAAGCCAATGCGGTGGCCCAAATCGATCAGCACGCTTTGGAAGCCGCGCACGTCGCGGTCGGGCTCGACCACCGGATAGCGGATGGCGTCGGCGCAAGCGTCCGCGTTGGAGATCGGTCGGTCCAGCAACGAAATACAGTCGTGGCGTTCCAGATACGTGGTGTCGGGCAAAACCAAGTCTGCATAGTGCGTCATCTCCGACGCATAGGCGTCGGCGTAGATAATGTAGGGGATTTTGTAGTCGCCGTTTTCGTCCTTGTCGGTGAGCATCTCAATGGTGCCCGCCGTGTTCATGGAGCTGTTCCAGCTCATATTCGCCATGAACATCATCAAGGTGTCGATTTTGTACGGATCCCCTTTCCACGCGTTGTGGATCACCATGTGCATCATGCCGTGGCTGGAAATCGGGTGTTCCCAACTGTAAGCCTTATCAATGCGGCGCGGGCTGCCGTCGTCTTCCAACAACAAATCTTCGGGCCCCGTGGGGAAGCCCAGCGGTGCGCCCGGCAGGGGCGTGTTGGGGTGGACTTGGTCCGGCTTGCCGGTGGGTTTGACCCCAGGCGGGATGTGTTTGGGGTACGGAGCTTTGACGCGAAAGCCACCCGGAACTTCAACCGAGCCCAACAAGACTTGCAAAATGTGCAGCATGCGGCACGTGTGAAAACCGTTGGAGTGCGCCGAAATCCCGCGCATGGCGTGGAACGATACGGGGCGCCCGATCATCTTGTCGTGCGGTTTGCCGGTCCAATCGACCCATTCTTGGTCGATCTCAATGGTTTCTTTAAAGGCCACGTGGGCCAGCTCGGCAGCGATGCGTTTGATCTGCGCAACCTCAAGCCCGCAAACGTGTGCGACTTGCTCTGGCGCATACTTTTGATCCATGTAGCGGCGTGCCAAAATTTCGAAACTCGGCACGGCTTTACGGCCATCGGGGAGCGTGAACTCACCTTTAAGCGCCATACGCTCAATGCCCAACTTGGCGTTGACCAGTTCGTCAACGTCTAAGTCCCAGCACAGCGGGTTGCCGTCTTTGTCACGGGCAAACAGACCGTGGTCAGGCGCGCCTTCGTCTTGAATGACCAGCCAGCCGGAGTTGGTGTAGCGGATCAGATAGTCCACATCCACGTTGCCGGATTTCAGCAGTTCGTGCACCAAGGCCATAACGAACAAGCCGTCGGTGCCGGGACGGATGCCGACCCATTCGTCGGCAATGGCACCGTAGCCTGTGCGCACCGGGTTCACGGCAACGAACTTCGCACCGCGTTTTTTCAACAAGCCCAAACCCTTTTTGATGGGGTTGGAATCGTGGTCTTCCGCGACGCCGAACATCATGAAGTATTTGCTGTGGTGCCAGTCGGGCTCGGCAAATTCCCAGAACGCGCCGCCGATGGTGTACAGACCACCAGCCGCCATGTTGACCGAACAAAAGCCCCCGTGGGCGGCGTAGTTGGGTGTGCCGAATTGACTGGCCCACCAGCCGGTGAGGGCTTGGGATTGATCGCGCCCGGTAAAGAACGCAAGCTTTTTGGGATCGGTTTCGCGGATTTTGCCCAAACGCTCGGACGCGATTTGCAGGGCTTCTTCCCATTCGATCTCTTCAAATTCATTGGAGCCGCGCGGACCGACGCGCTTTAACGGCTTGTGCAAACGGGCGGGGGAGTAGTGCTGCATGATGCCCGAAGAGCCCTTGCCGCACAGCACACCACCGTTGACCGGGTGGTTGCGGTTGCCCTGGATGTAGCGGACCTTGCCGTCGTGCAAATAGACCTTAATGCCGCAACGGCACGCGCACATGTAGCACGTGGTGTATTTGATATCGTCCCCCAAAATTGGGGACAGATCGACGTTGTCGTCGGCGGCGTGGGGATCATCCACAGGGGTGGATGCGTTATTTACTTCGTTCATATCGACGTCTCCGCAAGGCCTTGAAATTCGGCCTCAAGCAAAGCCAAGTCCCGGGTCGGGGTTCATTCTTTTTGTGTGACGCAGGAATATTGCGCGTCTTTTTGTGCACCGATCCGCGGCTGGAGCCCGCGCGGAGCATGAACCACCATTATATAATAAAATCGTTATATAAGGGAAAGCTAAAAAACGTTTTGGGGCCCATTTTTCACAGTTTTCGGCCCTTTTTGGGATCATTCCACCTCTCAACTACCCCCATAGTAGGCGCGCCCCTGGCCTTTCGGGTAGGGAGAATCGCTCACGCACAAAAAAGATGCCTGGGCATAAGCCACAGGCACCCGTTTTGGCGTTTGATGATCCGAACGCTTGGTTATTTTTTCTTTTTGTTCTTTTTGCGCTCTTCCTTTTCGCGCTCTTTTTCACGCTTACGGTCTTCTTTTTCGCGCTCGCGTTCATCCTTATCGCGTTCACGCTCGGCTTCTCGTTCATCTTTTTCGCGTTCGCGTTCGTGCTCTTCTTCATCCTTGCGCTGTTCGCGTTCGTCTTCTTCGCGCTCGCGCTTGTCCTTGTCTTTATCATCATCGTCATCTGCGAATGCATTTGGCGCCGTCAAAGCTGCGGCTGCAACAATGGGCAAGCCAACTAAACCTTGGATCAAGGAGCGGCGGGTGAGTACGGTTTTCATGACAGTTCCTTCTCAGAAAGATGATATTTGCCCAAAATGTGTGGCACAAATACAAGTTTAGTATGACCAGTCTGAACGCATTCTGAACACTTGTCTTGAACAATTGACGCGGTCACAAAACAGATACCTTGCTTAGGTATGCTTCAGACAAAATTACTGTTTGCAAAAGGCTGAATATGCGTCTTGGCCGACGAAAGTTCCTTAATATACTGAGCGTATATTTGTTTTTTCCCTGGAGTGTGATGGCGGCTTCAGGCACTCAGCGCTTCATCTGCACGTACAACGAATGCGATCCGTACATCTACGACCCGGTGTTGGGCGACCCTGACAACGTCGCGGGCGATTACCCCATCCCGCCTGGAACCCCGTTTGCAGACTTGCCCGAAGGCTGGCTCTGCCCGGTTTGCGGTTCGCCTGTCAGCTATTTTGAAGAGACGGATGAACGCCCCCGCCAATAACTGCGGGCAAGATATTTGCGGAATATCCTGTTGTGCGGTCGTCTGATCACCGTTTAAGATGCTTTGGGGCGTGAAGAAGAAAGGGGGGAGTGGCTTTTCTGGCCATCTGCAGGCATGAAACTCAATACCAAAGTGACCGTTTCTTTTGCGCTAATGTCGTTAGCGCTGATTGTTATTCTTGTTGCGATTAACCTTTTTGCGTTTCGCACTTTCTCGATCGCATCATCGACCGAGCACATTCGCACGGCTGCTGAAATTGTACGTGTCGGACTGACCGAAAGCATGATCAATGGCGTCATTGATGAACGTGAAGGTTTTCTCAACCGCCTTAAGGAAGTGCAGGGGCTTTCGTCGGCGCGTGTGATGCGTTCGAACCATGTCATTAAACAATTTGGCGACGGCATTGGCTCGGAAACCCAAACGGATGATATCGAAAACAAGGTTATGAATGACGGCCAAGCCCGCTACGAAGTTGTCGAAGATAACGGCGATACCCTTTTTCGCGGCACTATCCCCTTCACAGCAACGGCCAGCGGCTCCCCCAACTGCCTCGAATGTCACGAGGTCAAAGAAGGCGACGTATTGGGCGTGGTGACCATATCCATGTCCATTGGTAGCCTGAAGTACAAGGCTCTGTTCACGGTTGCGGGAATCATCGGCACTGTGGGTGGCTTTTCCATTTTGGCGATGTTTTTCGTCCGCCGCATGATTAAACCCCTCACGCTTACCGCAGATAATGTCAAAGAGGCGGTGCACAACGCTGTCGAAGGCGATTTCACGACAAACGTGAAAAAGCTCACCAACGATGAGATGGGTGAGATTGCTTTGGATATGAACCGCTTGTTATCGTTCTTGGATGAAGGCCTCAACGACATCGGTGCGAATGTGATGAAGTTGACCAACCGCGCACCTCAGCCTGGCGAAAATCTTTTGGATGCCACCACCGATATGGTGGACGGCCTGACCCGCGCATCCATCTTTAAGCAAGCGATCGAAGAGGATGAAACAAAAGACGAGATTCTGCAGCGATTGGCCCAGGTCATTTCAAAAGAATACGGCATCACCGCATATTCGATTTATGAAATTGACCAGCAGAAAAAGAATCATATGACCACAACCATTGTGGATGGTGATTTGCAAGGGGCTTGCCGCTGGTGCGATCAGCAAATCCTTGTGCGAAACGACGCATGCCGTGCACGACGCACAGGGCATGTGATCGACGGCATTTCTGCTCCCGATATTTGTTATTCGTTCCGTCCGCCCGAAGGCCATGAAGATCACCGTTATCTCTGTATTCCGGTGATCCAAGCTGGCTCCGTCGGCAACGTGGTTCAGCTGATTTCCAAACCCGGAACGGGTGATGATATTCTGGAACAAGTTCCCTTCATTCAAGTTTATCTGCGCGAAGCCGCACCAGTGTTGGAAACGAAACGCCTGATGGCGACGCTCAAAGAATCCAGCCTGCGCGATCCGATGACAGGCCTGAACAATCGCCGCTTCCTTGAAGAATACATAGACACGCTTGTTGCCAATGCCGACCGTCGTCAGATCGGCCTGACCATCATGATGTTGGATCTCGACCACTTCAAAATGGTCAACGACACATACGGTCATGATGCTGGTGACGATGTGATCAAAGCCCTGGCCAAGGCGTTACGCCAAAGCGTCCGGGCGTCTGACATGGTGATTCGTTTCGGTGGGGAAGAATTCCTGGTGGTTTTGGTCGATTCCGTCGGTGAACCTGCTTCAGAGGTTGCCGAAAAGATACGCACAACCATCGAAAACATGGAGATCACCACAGCTGGGACCAAAATCAAAAAGACGATCTCAATCGGTATGGCGGAATATCCCAAGAACGCAGACACGTTCTGGCAAACCCTCAAGTTTGCTGATGTGGCACTTTACAAAGCTAAAGATCAAGGACGTAATCGTGTGATTCGCTTTGAAGAGGGGATGTGGACGGACGATGTTGCATACTGACGCGTCTTAAGTGTTCACTTTAGATCTCATAGGAAAAGCAGCATCAACGGCATGTTGATGCTGCTTTCCCTTTTTATAAGTCTCACCCAAGGTTGGGAAGGACGTTAGCCGATTTGGCCGCCGCCCACTTTGGTGATGACCATCACGCTGGGTTTCACCGGTTGATCGGCTTTGAATTCCGGCCAGCGGGTCGACGGGGCTTCGAACGTGGAGCCTTTGGTGTCGCCCGGGTGTTGCACAGCGGCGAAGTAAGCCGTGTCGTCCGTGTTGAACGACGGGCCACAGTGTTCAGCACCCAACGGGGTGGAGAAGAACAGCTTCACATATGCTTTGCCGTCGCCTTCGGTATCGGCTGCCCACACACCGTCGGCGATGCCGGATTTCGGCGCGCCGTCGGTGGCGATCCAGATGCGGCCTTTGGTGTCGAACGCACAGTTGTCGGGGCATGACAGCCATTGGCCTTCGCCCGTGCGTGCGTGGTAGACGGCTTTGTCGTCGGCGTTGGCCGGGTTACCTGCTAACAAGAAGAAGTCCCAGGTGTACTTCAGCGCCGCGTGGTCTTTGTCGGACCCTTTGGAGCCACCCGGAGGCGTCATTTCGATGACGTGACCGTGCTTGTTTTTGGCGCGCGGGTTGGCGGCGTTTTCGTCGCCGGATTTGCGCTTGGTGTTGTTGGTCAACATCATGTAGACCTTGCCGTTCACCAGGTTCGGCTCAACGTCTTCGGGACGATCCATCGGCGTTGCCCACATCAAGTCGGCGGCGCGGCGCGTCTCGATCATGACGTCGGCTTGGCTGGTGAAGCCGTTGGCCGGGATCAACGGACCTTTGCCAAATTCCAATGCCATCCATTCCAAGGTCTGGTCGGCGTTGAACTTGGCCACATAGAGTGTGCCTTCGTCCAAGATGTTGCGGTTGGCCGCAGCGTTCATCGTGTCGACTTTGTTTTTGGATACGAAGCGATAGAGATAATCGAAACGCTGGTCGTCACCCGAATACACCACAACGCGGCCGTCTTTGTTGACCATGGCGTGCGCGCCTTCGTGCTTGAAGCGGCCCAAGGCGGTGCGCTTGATCGGGGTCGAGGTCGGATCGTACGGGTCCAGCTCAACCATCCAACCGAAGCGGTTCGGTTCGTTGGGTTCTTTTTCGATGTCGAAGCGGTCATGGAAGCGGTGCCAACCGTAACGCGGTTTGCCCTTCATGCCGTAACGCTGATAGTTGCGCTCTTCGTTGGTTTTGGCCGGGTCTCCCGCGAAGTAACCGTGGAAGTTTTCTTCCGCGATCAACACGGTGCCCCACGGGGTGATGGAGCCTGCGCAGTTGTTGACGGTGCCCAAAACCATTTTGCCGGTCGGGTCGGCTTTGGTTTTCAAACGGTCATCGCCAGCCGCCGGGCCGGAGATTTCCATGGGCGTATCTGTGTGGATGCGGCGGTTCAGTTTGGAGCCGTTGACAACGGCCCAGTTGCCTGCTGCGTCGCGTTTGACTTCCACGACCGAGTGGCCGCAAGCGGCCATTTCGATGTTGGCTTGTTCTTCGGACTGCGCGTTTTGGTCTTTGCCAGCGTCGCCCGGGAACATCAGTTTGCGGTTGACGTATTCGTGGTTCACACACAGCAACGCGTGGTCGGCGGCGTTGGAGCCGCGCGGGATCGGCGCGAAACCGAGGAAATCGCAGTTGTAGCCGAACTGTTTGCGTTGTGCGGCTGCGGTTTGGTTCATGGGATCGAACGCCGGAGAGCCAGCTTCGACAGCATCGCCCCATTTGATCAGCACATCGGCGTCATAGCCGTTGGCGACGTGGTGGTTTTCGTCGTAAGCGTGGGGCAGGGCGTCGAACGTCAGCGTGGACGGGTCGGCGCTGGTGGCGGCCAAGGCGTCTTTGGCAAATGTGGACGCACCTGCGGTCGCGCCAATGGCGCCCATGGCGGTCAACGCGGTGCCGCCACGCAAAAAGCTGCGGCGTGATACGGCGCGTTCGGCAACGTCGGTAAAGCTTTCGGTGGTGCTGGGGTTGGACGAATAGTCGTCGTCGGCACCTTCGATATTAAGTAAGTCGTTTTGATCGGAAACGGTCATCTGACACTCCATCAAGAATCTCAACAAATTTGGAATATGTCTGGATAGACCCGTGAAGTGAAGGTGATGTGGCGGTTGCTTGACGATTTTGTGAATGGATTTACTTTATGGTGTAAGTCACTGGAATTGTACTGTTGTCCGGGAATTTTAAGCGCACCAGACGGCCGTTCTCATCGTACCAGAGCTCCCGGGTCAACTCACCGGATAGGGCGTAGTGGTGGACGGGTGTTTCGATGCCTTGGACGGTGACGGTCTTTGGGCCGAGGTCTTCGACTTTAATGGACAGCACTTTACCGTTGTGGGCGTTGAGCAGTTGCGTCTGGTTGACTGTGTCGGCGTTCCAGAGGCTCGAAGGTTGAAGGCCCAGCGGTAAAATCTGGCGACGGTCCATGCCCACGTCGAGGCTGTCGACAATCAAGCGGCCATTTTGTTCATAGGCTTGCACGCTAACGGTTTTGCCATCCGATTCCGTAATCGCCGTCATTTCATACAAAACACCCCCCGCCCAGGTTTCTTGGGCGCTGTGGTCAAAGGCGTATTTGGTGGTGAAGAAGCCTTCAATCTTGATTTCCGTGTGCACATCCACACGGATTTGATGCTTGATTTGCGACACGGTGACGCGGTGGCTGCCGATGATTTCCCCATCGCGAGAAATGGCGTAGTTGAGGGTTTCCGGCGTGCTTTGAGCGGATGCGAGCTGGGGCAGAAGGGCCGCAAGCAGGGCAAAAATCGACAAAAAAGTGCGTTTCATGAATAAAGCTTAACCTAAAGCCTTCGCTTTTCTAGCATTTTTCGGCAAAATAGCGTCAGCAGACATGAAGACGGAAGGTCGGGGTAAGCTTGCCTATGTTTCGCAATGTAAAGAACTTCTTTTTGGGAACGATCGCTCAGGCAATGAGCTTGGCGTTCTCTACCTCTGTTTGGGCGCAGAACCAAGACGGTATGAACCCGACGCCACAACAGCTTGAACGGATGATGTCTGCCAGCGGTGAAGAAATGGAAACCTTCGCCCTCATGCTGCAGATGGGCTTCATGGTGGTTTTCATGATCGTCCTGGGTGCGGTGTTGTTGATGGCCAAGCGCGACATGCGGGGCTGGAACCAGCCGATCAAGTGGGTGTGGTTTTCTTTTCAAGGACGATTAAACCGCAAAGCCTATTGGCTCAAAGGCCAAGTGCCGATGATGCTGATCAACTTCGGGGTGCAGATTTTTCTGAGCTTGCTGTCTTTTGTGTTGGTTGCGGGCGCAGGTGCAGGCGGCGCTGTGTTGGGTGGCATCACCGCGCTGATCGTCATGTTGCCATTTATGATTTTTTCGCTGTGGGTCGGGTTGGCGATTACGGCGAAGCGCTTTCACGATTTGGGATCGTCGGCGTGGTGGATTTTGGGCTTCTTCATTCCGTTCTACAACCTGTGGCTCGGCATCAAGCTTATGTTCTTTCGCGGCACGCCCGGCGCAAACGATTACGGCCCCGATCCCATTGATGAGATCGACGCCTTCATCGAAGAGATGACCGGCGGCGGCGATGTATATGAAGCTAATGACTCAGACGGCGATGCTGTTTCGCAACCCAAGCCCCGCGAACCCGAAGTCCCAGCGGAGCCCCAAGGTTTCGGCGCACGCAAGTTTGGCTTTGAGCCCAAAGAACCAGAACCTGGCACGCCTCAAGAGCCCGCATTCGAGCCGGAAGACTTACCCGGCGGTGACGCCAACCTCGACATCATCAAGCGCCGCTTAGGCGACGACATCATGCGTCCCATCAAACGCAAAGGCGGCGGTGGACGCCCTTCTGAGAGCTAACTCATGTCCAGCGACAATCCTGTCACCCGTCCCAAGCCGTTGCCCGATGAGCTTCGCGGCTGGAACTGGGGTGCGTTTCTTCTCAACTGGGTTTGGGGTCTTGCGCACAACACCTGGATTGCGCTTTTGATGTTTGTACCCGGTGTGAATTTGGTCATGCCGTTTGTGCTGGGGGCCAAGGGCAATCAATGGGCGTGGGAAAACAACACGTGGGAAAGTGTCGAAGACTTCAAACGCCATCAACGCATTTGGGCGCGTGTTGGCGTGGGTGCGGCCATCGGTATTCCGGCGTTTTTTGGCTTGGTCTTTTGGGGCGTTATCTCAATCATCAATTCGTCCGACGCGTATCAAACCGCCCAAGACGAATTGCGGTTTCATCCAGCGTTGGAAAAGTCTTTGGGCCACCCGGTGGAACCCGCGGGCTGGCTGACCCTGGGCAACATCAACATCCAAAATTCGACGGGTTGGGCGGACCTTGAGTTTGCGGTGAAAGGCCCCCGCGGCAGTGGTGACGCTGCGCTCTATCTGGAGCTGTCAGACGATGTGTGGCGCATCAAAGAAGCCCGCGTAGTGACTGAATACGGTGAAGACATCGAGTTGGTGGAATAGCAGGTTCGATCAGCTTTGTTCTTGGATCAGCTGTGTGAAGACTGCGGAGAATTCTTTCAACTTCGCCGCGCCCACACCGTGGATGTCCCCGAACGCGTCTTCGTCGGTGGGTTTTTTGCGCGCCATGTCTTCCAGCGACTTGTCGGCGAAGATCATATAGGCGGGGACGTTTCGTTCCAGGGCCAGTTCGGTGCGCAGGTTTTTCAAATGCTCCAACAACAACGCTTCGTCTTGCGTCAAGTCGGCAGGCGGTTCGGCGCGCTTGGTCTTTTTGGTTTTCTTGTCGGCTTTGGTGAGCAAGTCTTTGCGATAGTCAAAGGTAGTTTCACCCTTGAGCAAGGCTTGACCGCTCTGCGTCAGGCTCAGGCCCCCGTGTCCGGTCACATCGATTTTCATGTGACCTGCGGCAACCAATTGGCGCACGATGGACTGCCAGGCTTTTTTGCTTAAATCTGCCCCTGTTGCGTAAACCGGCAATTGATCGTGGCGGGTGGAGCGGATTTTTTCGTTCTCAGACCCGCGCACGATATCGATCAAATGCACTTGGCCATACATCTGGCCCGTACTGACACAGGCTTGCAACAGCGCTTGCACGGTTTGGGTGCCGTCAATCATTTCGGGCGGGGTTAGGCACATATCGCAATTGCCGCAGGGCTCGCAGTGGTCGTTGAAATACGCCAACAGCGTTTGGCGGCGACAGCTCGGCGCTTCGCAATACGAGATCAGCGCATCCAAGCGTTTGTGCTCGCGCCGTTTGTGGTCAACAGAGCTGTCTTCTTGTTCGATAAACATGCGGCGCATGCGCAAATCGTCTAGGCCATAGAGCATGTGCGCCACAGCTGGTTTGCCGTCGCGGCCTGCGCGGCCGATTTCTTGGTAGTAGGCTTCCACATTGCCGGGCATGTCAGTGTGACAGACAAAGCGCACGTCCGGTTTGTCGATGCCCATACCGAACGCGATGGTGGCGACGATGACGATACCGGGCTCCATCATAAAGGTTTCTTGGTGACGCGCGCGGTCTTGCGGCCCCATGCCCGCGTGATAGGGCAGGGCCTTGACGCCGTTGTCCAATAAGAACTTTGCCGTTTTTTCGGTCTTAGCGCGGGACAGGCAATAGACAATGCCGCTTTCGCCCGGATGCGCACCGACGATGTCCAACAACTGCCGATTGGCGTTTTCGCGGGTAGAGACATTGAGCTGAATGTTAGGCCGGTCAAAGCCAGACACAAACGTGCGCCCCATCCCATCGAACAGCTTGCCCGCAATGTCTTGTTGCGTCGCCGTGTCCGCCGTGGCGGTGAGCGCAGCGATGGGCACACCGGGGAAGCGGTCTTTGAGGTGCTGTAGCGCTTCATATTCAGGCCGAAACGACGGCCCCCAGCGCGACAGACAGTGGGCTTCGTCAATGGCGATGAGGCTGATGGGCAACTTGTCCAAGGCGGCCAACATACGATCCGTCATCAAACGTTCCGGGGCGAGATATAGCAACCGCACCTCACCTGCGGCCACTTTGCGCCACGCCACCACGTTGGTTTCGCGATCACGCGAAGAATTGATGGTCTCCGCCGCCACGCCTGCCAGCTTGAGCGCCGCCACTTGGTCTTCCATCAACGCCACCAAGGGCGAAACGACGATGGTGAGCCCGCCTTTGAGCAAGGCTGGGATTTGAAAGCAGAGCGATTTGCCGGACCCTGTCGGCATAACGGCCAAGGCGTGCTCACCGGCCAACAGGGTCTCCACCACCTCGGCTTGTCCGGGGCGGAAACTGTCGTAACCAAACACATCTTTGAGAATCTGAAGCGGCATGGGGCAACTATAACGCGCCCGAACCGTAATGAAACTGGGGGTTTTGGCGAAGTCATGGATTGAAACGCGAAAACGCGCTACTATATTGGAAAGACATACCTTTTATTCCAGTGGGAGGCAGCATCATGGAAAAACAAGACCTAGAAATCATTGCCCAAGATATGATGCAGCAGCTGGAATCGGGCGATTTGGAGCGCCATGAAATCCACGAACGCTTACGTCAGACCTTGGATCAAATGCGCGCGTTTGGTATGCCCTTGCCCGAAGACTTGGTCGCTTTGGAAAAAGAACTGGCGGGGGAATTCGTCGATGAGTTCGTCGAAGAAACCGTCGGCGAGTCCGACTGATCCTTAGCGGTTTTGACACACCGCATCCATCAACTCCGGGAAATCGCCGGCCGGTGTCCATCGAACACCGACGGGCAGACCGTCTACGCCAAACTCAGGGTTGGCGGGCAGGTCGGCAAATTGGCCCAGTCCGCAATGCATCATCTGCTGAACCTTCGCAGGACCTTCGTCGCGTTTAACCAGTAACGTTTCCACCAACACCATGTCGGGGAATTTCGGATTGGTGCGCGCTTTGCCTAAATCGACAGCCACAAAGCGATTGGTGCGCGGGACGATGTAGGTCCACGGCGCCCACGCACGGCTTTCGGTGTAGGTCTTCACCAACTGAACTTCAGGCGGCATGGCACCCATGGTGCGCTCAAACCACGAATATTCATTCCAAATGGTGTAGCCCAACATGGACATACCCACGGCAAAGGGGATCAGGACGCCGGGAGCCTTGCGTTTAAACGTGCGAAACCCGGCCCAGATTAAGATCCAGACCGAAGCGCCGACAAAAAACGTGGCGAGAAGATTAAACAGCATATCCGTATCCTTAAAAGCCTATCCTCGTCTTACACGCAGACGTCGCGAAGCTCAATCTTTCCGTCTTTACCGCTGCGATGTGCAGCTTGGGCCAAAAACAGCTCACCTGCCGCAATGGCGTCGATCATAGCGTTGTGAGATTTGTAGCGGGGTAGGTTATAGCGTGACCGCAAGGCGTCCAGGCGCAGCATGCCGGGTTCGACGGCTTCGTTGCGGCGCATCAGGGTGCGGATTTCCAGCCCCATGGTGTCAATGGTCGGCATCTCAAAGGGTAGACCAAAGCACTTTTTACAGGCCTTGTCCAAGAACCCGGTTTCGATTTTACAGTGATGTGCAATCAACACCCGTCCGGCGGCGTGCGGCAAAAAGGCTTCGAGGCTTTCGCAAAGTGGCGGAGCATCCGCGAGCATGTCGTCGGTCAGGGTATGGATAACGGCAGATTCTTCGGAGACTTCTTTTTCCGGCTTGCACAACACATGGCCGCGATCGCCATACAAGATTGTCATGCCCCGAATGACGCACCAGCCAATGGACACAATTTCGTGTTGGTTGGGCGAAAGGCCCGTGGTTTCCAAATCGACCGCAATGAACTCCAGATGTTCCAGTGGCGTGGCGCGCTTGGGCCAAGAGGCGTTGTAAAACGCTTCCATCGGCGTGCCGGCGGCCTTGTGCGACAGCAAGCGACGTCTCAGCGATGAACCTTTCAAAACGCTCAGCATAGCCTAACCCCTTAGCCCCCGTGCGCGTTGGCCATCGCACTTTGGATGGTCTTGATGACGGAAAAGGCATCGCGCAAGTGGTTGCGTTCGAAGTGGGACAGCTCTTCCGGTTTCATAAAGTTGTCAGGTGCATCGCCCCGGCGGATTTGTTTGACCTGGTGTTCTAGGCGCGCGGTGGCAATGAATTCATACGCATCCACCAAATCGCGCTTACCGGAAGGGCTGAGGACCTTGCCCTGGGTCTCGGTTTCCAAACGATCAAAGGTGTTCGACGTGGTTATCTTACCTTCCAATGCCACGATGCGCGCGATGTCGACAATGGGCACCACGCCGTTGTGTTTCATATCGAACGTGTCATCGTGCTCGCCGTCGTGGATCAGCACAAAGTTCTTGAAAAAGCCGAGCGGCGGCGTGTGGCTCAATGCGTTGCCAACCATGTGGCCGATGAACAACCGGTGTTTTGGGGCCTTTTCAGTTATGATGTCTTGCAAGGGCTCGATTAAGCTTATGTCCCCCCAAATTCCACGCAGATCGAAAAAGATCGACGACAGCATCAAAGCTTTAGGCTCTGGCATTTCAATCCATTTGGTGAAGTAGGATTTCCACACCGAGACAGGCTGACGCCATTCGTCGGTTTTGGCCATGATGTCGCCGGGGCAATACACATAGTTTGCGGCGTTGAGACCTTCGTTGACGTAATTGGCCAGCATCTTGAAATACCCACCGTGCTTGTCTTCGTCAAAGTCGTCGGAGATGACCATGCAGTTGTCTTGATCACCCACACAGGTTTGTTCAAAGCGTGCTTGAGACCCGGACGCACACCACAGGTATGGCACCGGCGGCGGGCCGAATTTGTCTTCGCCCATTTTCAACAAGCGCGTGGTGGCTGCGTCTGCGATTGAGCTGATGACATGGCCCACGGTATGTGCGGTTGCTCCGGCTTCGACCAAGGAACACAACAGTTGTGGCACACGGCCCACGACTTCGGCAATACCGTCGAAGGTGTCGCGCTTGTGAATGTCGCCGACCATGTAAACGGCGGACGTGGATTGGTGCTGTACCAGACTGGAATTGGTGATCACACCGACAACATTGTCGCCATCTTTGACGATAGGCAGGTGGCGGATGTTGTTTTTCGACATAATCATCATCGCGTCAAACGCCATGGCTTTGGCATCCAGTGTGATGGGATTGGGCGTCATGATTTTTTCGATGGGGCTATCGACCGGCAGGGCTTCGGCGACCACACGGTTGCGCAAATCACGTTCGGTCACGATCCCGGCCAAGCCGTTGTCGTCGCAGACCAAAAGGCTGGAGACGTTCATGTCACGCATCACCAGGGCGGCCGTGCGCACGTCGCAATCCAGTTCGATGGTGATGGGGTCGCGTTGGAGCAGCTCGCCGATCTTGGTCGAAATAAAGCCCAATTGGGCGTCGTCGGTGGAGCTGCCATGTGTGTTGGCACCGCGCAGGCGCTCGGCCCCTAACGGCGCAAAGAAGTAAGCAAACTGTTTGTAGTGATTGCGTAGGTACTCGAATTCATCGGCGGGCAGCATGTAAAACAGGCTGTCTTCCAAGGCCATCGCGCGGTTCACGACAACACGGTCAGGGTTGAGCATGGCGTGCACACCAAAGCATTCGCCTTCGCTCAGGCGTGCCAGGATTTCGTCCTCCTGGGTGCGGGTTTCGACCGATCCGGTGCGCACGATATAGAGGTGTTCGCACGGTGCACCGATTTCCAGGACCGATTGATCGCGCCGGGTGTAGGACGATTCAATCTTATCCAAAATGTGTTCAATGGCGTCTTCGGGCAGAAGGTCGAAAGGGTGGTGTTGGATCAGAAAATCGCGAATTTCGAGCAGTTCAACATCCATGGGGGAGATCCTCAATGCTTCTTAAATAAACGGCTGTCCAGCGCCTCAGCTTAGCGCAAAAAAGAAATGAGCGAACCCTGATTAACAGAGTTCGCTCATAAAAGTGTCTACAGACTTAAGTCAACAAAACTTGAGCCTTAGTGGCCGGTCGCTTCGCCAGCACCCGACGGGACGCGAACGTCTTCGACCAAGTGTTGGATGTGCTCCGGCGGTTCTGCCGTCATTTTGGAAACGACGAAGGCAACCGCGAAGTTCACCATCGCACCAACAGCACCGAACGCTTCAGGCGAAATGCCCAAGAAGTGGTTCGCCGTGGTGTTGTCGAGCATGTTCGTGCCCGGGATGAAGAACCAGCCTTTGTAGGTGAAGATGTAGAGCAGGGTGATACCCAGACCCGAGATCATACCTGCAATGGCGCCGGAGTTGTTCATCTTCTTGGAGAAGATACCCATCATCAGAGCCGGGAAGATCGAGGATGCGGCCAGGCCGAAGGCCAATGCCACCACCTGAGCGGCAAAGCCCGGCGGGTGCAGACCGAAGTAGCCTGCGACGGCGATGGCACCGGCCATCGAAATACGTGCAGCAAGCAGTTCGTTCTTCTCAGAGATGTCGGGGTTGACCATGCTCTTGATGATGTCGTGCGACACCGCCGAAGAAATGGCCATCAACAAACCAGCAGCCGTCGACAGAGCCGCAGCCAAACCACCAGCTGCGACCAAGGCGATCACCCAGTTCGGCAGTTGTGCGATTTCCGGGTTCGCCAAAACCATGATGTCGCGGTCAACCTTCAACTCAGAGCCGTTAACAGCCCAACCGTTCGCCGCTGCTTTGGTCGCAAAGGTGTCGGATTTTGCGTTGTAGTATTGAATGCGACCGTCACCGTTTTTGTCTTCGAACTTGAGAAGACCGGTGGTCTCCCAGTTCTTGAACCATTGCGGACGTTCGTCATATTTCAGGTTGTTGGCTTGAACGCCGACTTCACCCGTTTGAACCGTGTTGGACAGGTTGTAGAACGCCATGGAACCAACAGCCGGAGCCGTGGTGTACAAGATGGCGATAAACACCAGTGCCCAACCCGCAGACATACGTGCGTCACGAACTTTCGGAACCGTGAAGAAGCGCACGATCACGTGCGGCAAACCAGCGGTACCGATCATCAGAGACAACGTGTAGAGCGTCATATTCAGCGTATTGGTTTTCTGCGCTGTATATTCGTTGAAGCCCAAGTCCGTCAGGATCATGTCCAGTTTACCCAGCAAGGTTACGCCTTCGCCGGACAGTTCGGAGAACATGCCGATTTGCGGCAGCGGAACGCCGGTCAACTGAAGCGAGATGAAGATCGCCGGGATGGTGTAAGCCAAGATCAAAACGCAGTACTGCGCGATCTGGGTGTACGTGATGCCCTTCATGCCGCCCAAGACAGCGTAGAAGAACACGATGGCCATACCGGAGAACAGACCTGTTTCGTAATCCAGCTCCAAGAAGCGGGAGAACGCAACGCCGATGCCTTTCATCTGACCGATAACGTAGGTCAGCGAAGCAACGATCAAGCAGATCACAGCAACAGTACGAGCGGTTTGGCTGTAAAAACGGTCACCGATGAATTCCGGAACCGTGAATTTGCCGAATTTGCGCAGGTACGGTGCCAACAGCATCGCCAGCAGCACGTAGCCACCGGTCCAACCCATCAAGAAGATGGAGGCGTCGTAACCTTTAAAAGCGATAAGGCCGGCCATGGAGATAAAGGATGCAGCAGACATCCAGTCAGCAGCCGTTGCCATACCGTTGGCAACAGGGTGAATGCCGCGGCCAGCAGCATAGAACTCGCCGGTCGAACCAGCGCGAGCCCAAATAGCAATACCGATGTAGAGCGTAAACGTAATGCCCACAACGATATACGTAAGTGTTTGAAGTTCCATTGTTAGGAGGTCCTTTTAAACTCTTCGATCAATCTTCGTGGACGTCGAATTCTTTGTCTAAGTCGTTCATCTTTTTGGCGTAGTAAAACGTCAAGATCAAAAAGACGTAGATGGAGCCTTGTTGGGCAAACCAAAAGCCCAGATCCGTTCCGCCGATTTCGATGCTCGACAGCATCGGACGCAACAAGATTCCCAGGCCGTAAGAAACAAATGCCCAGATGGCTAACAGAATAGCGATCAGACGCAGGTTTGCCTTCCAATAGGCAATACCCGATTCCGTATTATCTGACATGACAATACCTTTCCTTGTTTTTTTGTGCGCTCCCCCACTAGGAAGCCTTGTTTTGGCACCACCTTTATGTGCCATTATTATTTTTTGCGGCTGCGAAGATTATTCACAATCCCATCAATTTGGGTAGTTAAATTTTTGATAAACTTCAAATGTGACGTGGTGATGTGGAGAAAAAGCATTAACTACATGTTTTGCATGTGAAATATTTACACTTAAATTCATTGCTTTGCGTATAGAGAGATTAAGAAATAATCATTTCAACCGCTTGCATACAATTTGTGCATGGGTCTAAGTTTTGTCAGCCCTCAACCCAGAGCGACTAACAGAAATGGCAGGGTTTGCGAATCTCTCGCAATAGATGGCAAAGCTCTGCAATCGACTTCTGAGGGGCGACGTGCTGCACTGCAAAAGGGCACACTTTTGGGTAGCTGCTTGCGGCCTGGGCGTGAGTGAAGTTTCAATGCTGTTGGGGGAGGGGAAAATGGTGCCGCCACCAGGATTTGAACCCGGGACCCCCTGATTACAAAGAATTTTCTATTTTCCATAACCGATTGTTTTTGTACAGATTTTACAATACACTGGACGTTGTAAGTGTTTAGTATATTGTTGTAAGGATTGTAAGTTATGGCAAAGATTGATTGGATTGTAGAAGGCCAGTTTGGTTTACGCAAGCATCCTAATACAAAGAATTTGCAAATCATATACAAACGACCGGGTATGAAACAGTACAGCACTAAGACAGCGGGTACAGCAGACCGGAATGAAGCAAAGCTTAAAGCTATTGAGTTTTGGGCACAGGCACCAATAAAAGAAGAACTTGGTGTACGTGTAAATGGAATTACATTTAAGACAATAGCAGAGCAATGGATAAAAGAGTTGCCTAGTTTAGTTAAGCGTGGATTGAGAGGCGCAACTACAGCAATTGATTATCCGCCAGTAGTAAACAGATATCTAGTTCCGTCACTTGGAAAGTATCAAATAGACGCTATTACGGACACGCATATAGAAAATTACTGGACGTGGCGTGACGAGTATTGGAGTGAACATGCAATTGAGCAAGTTGACTACTTTTATCGCAGTGTGAAAACAAAGACAGAAATATGCACTGACAATAATAACTTAACTCATGCCCGCATAAGAGACGCAGAAGGCAACGACATTAAGTATGTTGTGACAGTTCCAGACAAAGGCAAAAAGACAGTTCGTGCAATCAAATCATTACCCAGCCAAGGCGCGTTAAAGCGTGATGCTATGGTATTGGGAATGATATTTGAGTATGCCCGCAAGAAGGGATACACAACACGAGATCGTATACCGGGCATTACAGTACCAAAGCGTTTGGACAGCAAGCGCAACAAATCAAGGTTATCGTTTAGTTGGGATCAAATGGATGCCATTATTTCAAAACTGGCCTTGTACGATGCGCAGTATTTTATGCGCCTAAATGAGACACCGGGTATGCCAACAGACGACATGCGTTTATTGCATGCAAAGCGAACGTTAAGTGTGCTTATTAAAATGGTTTACTTCACTGGCATTGTTCCAGGCAAAGAAGCATTTAACCTAAAATGGAAACACGTCAGAGCCACAACAAAGGATGCATGGGGGCACAAGCAGCAAGTTATTCAAGTTGCTGTTGGTGGTGGTAAAAACGAATACCGTGTACGTGAAGTTATTCCAAAGCTAAAGTTATGGAAAATACTTGAGCGCTGGGAAGGCGAAAGCAAGTACACAGAGGATGAAGACTACATATTCAGCAATCTTAAAGGCAAACAAATACAAAGTATGGACAAGTCGTTTCGTACGTTAATGGAAGAACTGCGAGGCGAGAACAGCAAGGATCACAGATGGAATGATAAGTTCGTGTTGTATTCGTTCAGGCACACATACTGTACACACAGTCTGCAAATGGGTGAGAACATTCGCAGTGTTGCAAGTAACATGGGACACAGTGACACTAAGATGGTTGAAAAGTGGTACGGACACGACAAGCCAGTGGACTATGCAGCACAACTTGAAAAGGATTGGGATAGCAAGTTATGAGCACGTTAGAAGTAATGCACAATAGAGTTAGGGTGAAAGCTTCAAAAGAGCATAATCGTGTTCCAAATGCACTTGAGTTATATAACGAGCTTATGCTTGATACAGATATACGTAGGTTAATTACATTGCTAGGTGCGGACGTAGAACATATAGACACAAGCAAGCTAGAAAGCGTAACGGCACATGATGCAGTGCATGAGTATGTAAAGCATGAGTACGATTGCTTAACACATAACAAGCAGATAGCACTTAACAAGTATGGTGCATTGTTACAAATACTGGAAATAGCAAAAAGGCAAGAATGGTAGTCTTAGTCGGTAGACCTAGCACAAATAGAGGCGTAACGTGCTTGCAGTGTTTAACTGTAAGTAGGAGTAAGCATATATGTACAAGTTTACTGATCGTGCAGAAGCACTTGCATTTAGCAGTGTTATGACGATGTTTGATGAACGGTACGGCGTTTACGAACGTATAGGCTTTTACAGTGTTGTGTTGGGGGAATACGCAGAAGTGCACGAGGAGTACGGCAAGCGTATTAACTGATAAACATTACATTTATTAAGAAAAAGGGTTCCGTTTGGAACCCTTTTTTTTGTCTTAGGTATAAATAAATATATGAACGAAAGAAAATTGCTACAGCTAATTATATACAACAGGCTGTTTCATTTGGAAGCACGTAAGCAGGCAGCAATGCGTTTATACAAACTAGTAAATTTATAAGGTGAAATGATAATGTTAGAATTAAGTGATGTGTTGATAAATGGTTTTTATGGAGGAGTGCTTGGTGGTGTAAGTGTAGCGCTTGTATCTATAATAAGTCATAAAATCATGCAAATTAGAGAAGATAAACAACTAGAGACTATGCTTGATGATAGTTTAGTATGCGCAATTGAAGAAATGCAAAAGAGCGCATATGAGAATAATATTGAAAAACACAAGGTAACTTATGTTGTGCACGCAGAACTAAGAGACGTGCATAATTGGATTATGAATAACAAAGTTAGTTATGATGATTATAGTGTCTATGATCCTGATGATAAACTATGCGTAGGGCTATCAGTAAGTGATGATAAGATTATGCGATTCAAATTATCATTTATTTGTGATGAAGTAACTTGTGTAGAAGATATATACACATAATGCTAAAGAACTTTACAAGGGCTGAATTGGAGTGCCCACATTGTTTAACAATATTGACTACACCTGAAGCCTATTGTGCTAGAGAAAAATTACAGTTACTACGCGATAGAATAGGCAAGCCATTACGTATCAACAGTTCATATAGATGTGCTGTGCATAACAAGAACGTAGGGGGTGTAGACGGATCAAAGCACTTAGAAGGCATTGCTTTTGATATATCGCTACGCACTGGTGATTTTACATTAGAAGAAATTAGAGAACTTGCATTTAGGGAAGGCTGGACAGGCTTTGGCTATTACGACACGTTTATACACTTAGATGATAGAGATGGACGTATTGTAGAATGGGATTACAGAACTAATAAAACACCATTCAAACTAGACTTTGATAAAGGAACATGGAAGGAATGAAAGCAAGAACACTATTAGAATGGATGGAATTTAAAGACGATGTTGAGATACGTATAAACGTAACAGACGCATTCAACAAATTGAAAGAAGACACGTTAAGTGATGAATATTACATAACGCTAAGTGTGGATAACAAGAAAGAAATAATTATAGAGTTAAGAGGAAAGGAATAAGATGGAAACATTAATAACAATTAATTTAATAGTTGGTGTAGTAGCAATATGTTCATTTGTTATTATGATATTAACAAGCGCAATGAATATAGATGACAACGACTTTTTTGCAAGTACAACAGCAGTTATGATTTATATAACATTAGTATGTACAGGTTTTACAGCAGGGGCATTTTTTTCTAAAGTAGCATATGAACGTATAACAGAACCAGAACCAGTAGTTGAGCGCGACCCATTTAAATTTAGTGATATAATTGATGTGAATATAACAAGTGTTTATCGCGCTTGTAACTATATGCTTGATGATACGTCTGCATTTACAAATAAAGAAGTAGAGTTTTGTAATGCTTATGTAATTAAATTTAACAACAACCGAGAAGTTGCAAAAGATAAATCAATTCAGCGTGGAATGAAAGGTATACGCAAACACTTAGGAGTTAATGATTAGATGATAGAAGCAATTGATTGGCAAGAAGCAAGGCACGAATTATGCCAGCATTACGTTAAAGGCGAAGACAAAACCAAACCAGATTTAACTACTGATTTGATAAGACGCCTTGCTAATGCAGAACAAGCGTTAAGCAAAAAAGCAAAAGAGTTAGGAGAAAAGGATTAGATGATACAAGCACTATTAGCACCACTACTTAATATAGCTGGGAACGTAGCCAGCGAATTTATAGAAGACAAAGACAAGTTGAACGCATTTAAGGCTCAGCTTGCATCACAAGCAATCAACAAAGACACAGAACTAGCTAAAGCAGCGCGGGACGTAGTTGTAGCGGAGGCCAAAGGCGAAAGCTGGTTACAACGTAATTGGCGTCCTATAGCCATGCTTACATTCTTAGGCATGTTGCTTAGTTACTGGCTTGGGTTTGGTGGTGTACATGCACCTGAAACTGTCCTTATGGAAGTGTTTGCACTGCTTAAGATAGGCATTGGCGGTTACATAGTTGGGCGTAGTGCTGAGAAAGCAATCAAAACATATAAGGAATAATGTTGTGAATACATTTGTACAAGAAACAACAGAGCATGAAAGCGAATATGAGTTTGAAGGTAAGCATTACAAATTTGTTAGGCCTAAAGTTGACATACTTTATTATCCAAATGATTTTAGAGAAGATGCAACAAAAGCATTTGATGACTTTTATGAAGCGTACAGAGATTATCCAAGCGAATTTATGTTTACATGCACTGTAATGCTGTTGGCAGTATGGAAATACTATGTAGAAAGGGATGAATCAAAACATTGGCATGAATTTGGAACAAAGCATCACCATTACATTATGAGATATAAGAATGTTAAATTATTAGCAAGCAAATTAAGAGAAAGGCATAAATGCACTGGATAGGGATAACACCAAAGCCAGAAGAATACTTAGGCTTTGTATACATAATAACAAATAACATTACAGGTCAGCGCTACATAGGTAAGAAGAATTACCACACTGTAAGGACTGACACACGTGTAGCGGCACGTAAATTAAAACGTCCACGTAAGCGTAAACAAGAAAGCAATTGGGCATCATATACAAGCTCAAGTGAACACGTTAACGACGATATAAAAGAATACGGTAAAGACAATTTTACATTTGAAATATTATGGCAGGCTAAAACTAAAGGCGGTTTGTCTTATGTTGAAGCAAACATACAGCATAAGCTAGACGTGCTTACAGCACAGCTAGAAGATGGCAGTAGAGCATTTTATAACAATCAAATAGCAGCAACTAAATATATTCCAAAGGAGTTTATGTGATTACATACAAAGATAACAACAAGTGCATTGTGTGTGGGTCAACATACAAATATAAGAAAACTGGTAAGTGTGTAGATTGCTCTATTAAGAAAAGGCTTAAGTTGTATCATGAATTGCCTAACACAATAGAAGAGCTTGTGGAATACTTTGTAAAAGTGTCGCATCAAACTAGCTTTATGAGTGATCATACAACACGTGTATTACAGAATGAGCAATGGCGGGTTATTGCTAAGCTTAAAGTGTGTGGTGATTTAGATCGGCTGTATGATGTGTTAACTGATAGTGAAAATGAGATATATGCAATGTTTAGGGAGTACACCAGCTATAGCAATTACCAAACGAAATCGACTGTTTAACAAGATCAAGTGTATGGAAGCAGGGGACCGTAAATGGGCTGAGTTTGCTAAATACTGTAAAGCAATCTTGGAGGAACATAATGGGAACAAAAGAGATAAAACCAAACACGATAAGCAAGTACAGAGCGACGACAGCCGTAAAAAAACTGAAAAAAATCAGTGATGAAATTGAAGCATTACACCTTGAATTAGCAGACAGCCTTTACGAGATGATCAAAGAGGGTTGCAAGACAAAATAGTTAGGGCTACAGTTTTAGATAGCAGTTATTAGACAAAGGAGAAATAACATGGCTATCAAACGTTCATCTACAGTTATCAAAAAGCCCACAAAGTCTTACGCCAAGAAAAAAGACCCGAAAGAAAGCATTGTTGAAGGGCTTGAAGAACAAGCAAAAGCCTATCAAACGCTTGTTGTTGAGGGCAAAACGGAAGCGTTTACAATGCGTGGTTCCAAAACTGTAAAAGTTACGCCACGTTGGTTTGAAGCAGGCGGCAAGTTTGTTTTCAATGTGCACTACGGCATTCGCGGAATTGCAAGCATTACAATGGACGAACTGAGCGAAGTGCCTGAAGCAATCCAAATGGCAATTAGCGACGTGCAAAAGGGCAAGCACGACGACACCATCGAAGCAGTGCAAAAAGAAATGGCGGCGGCACGCGCAGCACGCAAGTAAGCACTAACATCAAATCAAAATTAGGCTGTGTTCTTACACAGCCTTTTTTTGTGGCTGTAACCCGGTTTTAAGGCCTGTACAGGCGCGTGTTCGATTTTTGGCTGGCTGTGTGCTGGCCTTGGGTTGGCTGTGCCTTGTGCGGGCTATTTTTTTGGCTTGCTGGAAATTATTTTGACAAAAGTTTTGTGTGATTACAATGCTTTAGGCAGTAGGGACCGTAGAATTGGAAAAAAAACTAAATAGATTTGAGGGCGGCAACATAAATATGAATGCTGAAATTTATTAAGGAGAATAAACATGAATTATTCGTGGCTTAACTATGTGTACGAACGCGACACAACAACTAACAAAAAAACATTTAGACTTTGGTGCAGCAAGAAGTATGGACTGAAGACAACACACGACATAAACGAATGGATTATGCGTGCGAAACTACGTGGCGAATGGCACGGAGGTGGACTGTAATGAAACACGACGAATTAAAAGATATTTTGCATAAACAATTTAAAAGAGCAGCAAGGGCAGCACACAGAAACAACAAAGATATGTTTGATGGTTGGGACTTTTACGTGATTGAATTTATTTGTGTAGACAAGACACTAAGCAACAACATTGTGAATGAATGGACACGTGAAAGTGCAGTAGTTATGGGTAAAATATATCAAACGAATGTAATGAATGTGTGGGGTTGCAGTAGAAACAAGGCAATGGAGCTAAAATTACGATACGCAGAAATAATTATAGGAGAAGCGAATGAAGCAATTAAATGATTTTTTAATTATGATGAGACTGAAAATAGGTAAGAACAAGTGGCAGTGGTTATATGAACAACGTTGGAAAAAATTATTAGACGAAGAGATATATGAGCAGTACAAAGTTTTGAGTTTATATTTACACAGTTATCATCTAAGCAACGAGTTGCAAACAACATATTACAAATATAGCAAATCATTAGAAAAGCATACAGTTAACACATACAGTGATTATGTTGATTATAAGAGACAGCTAAATCAATACAAAGAAGCAATTAAAATAGATGCTTATGATATATTTGATAAGCATGCTGGATATATGGCAATTAATAACTTTGATAATTTAAGAGACGTTGCAGTAGACGAGCGTGACGGTACTAATTACGTGGGCTACTTACCAACAATTTATGGTCATGAAATTGCAACGGCTAAAGATAAAGTGCCGATGTTTAACTTTTGCATATTTAAAACTGATGGCATGGATAAAGACATTGTTTATACAAAAGATGGAAAGCATGTAAAGCGCGTTGCGGCAAACGTTAAATCTATTACAGCACTTGTTTTAGACTATGACGGTGAAATGAGCATTGAGCAAGCTAAGCTACGTTTTGAAGACTATGACTACTGGCTTTATACAAGCTGGGGACACAAAACTGAAAGCAAAGGTGGAAAGGATGCGTTTCGTGTTGTTCTTCCATTTTGGCATGCAATTCCTGTGGATGTGTTTGTAGACCATAAAGTAGAAATACTGGAATGGTTGGGCAGCACATACGATCCAAAAACACGCAAATTTACTTCGCACGCTGTTGATCAAACAACGCTTAATATTGCACGTGCTTTTTTCACACCTAGCTGTGCAAAAGAAAACATTGGAAACGCGGTATCATACTATAATGAAACTAATGTGATGTTGGAATTAGACATATGGCGTGACGCACACTTTGAAAGAAAACAACGTGAAGAGCGTGAAGACAAAATGAGTGAATTGCGTGAAATGCTAATTGCAAAGCAACATGCAGGGGTGGTTAGCAAAAAATATAAGAACGCAAAGCATGAAAGCATTTATAACAGTGACATTGTTAAAGCAGAATATTTAACTGACTATTACAACAATGATGATGGCAGTTGGCACGTTGGATTTTATAAGGTGCTGTGTAGGATTGCTGGACGTGCAAAAGGTATTGGCTATGCACTGACAGCTACAGAACTTGCAGGCATTGCACGTGAGATTGATTGTGCGGACAGTGGAGGTCCATTTTATGATAATGATAAATATAACAAAGAGGCAGTTAATGCACTTAAATACATAGGAGTAACAACTTGATGAAAAGTGGAATAGATAAAAACTTAGTTAGAAAATATAAATTTGAAGATTTACATTGGATTGATAAAAGCAGTGTGACGTACAGGGCTGATATGGATTGGCTAACTGGTGTTTGTGTTGGTAGTGCAGATGGCAGCTACTTAGTTAAAGATAAACACACAGGCGGCACAGTGATATTGCAAAACAATAAATTTGCAAAGATTAAACTAAGCAATGAATGGTGCGGCACACACAAACTTACAGACGGTAGTGTGGTGACAATTACAAATGAAGTTATAACCCAATATTTGAACACATTTTGTCCTACTGTAACGGGTACAGTGCAATTGCCTTTGTATGATAGACATGCTGTGTTTAATAATGAAAAACGTATCAACGTTTGGACAGATACAATTACACGCTATGACGAAACATGCATAAATTCATGTGAAAAATTATTGATACTGATCCGTGAAAGTTTATGTGCGTGTGAAGACAGCAAAACACTGGAACAAATACTAAGTGATGAACTGTACGGTGATGGTGCAATCAAAGATGAATTTAAATTTTTGATGCATTGGCTTGCTGACATTTATCAAAATCCAGGCATTAACCAACAAACAAACTTGTGGCTTATAGGCAATGCAAAAGGCATTGGTAAAGGCACGCTTATGAGAGTGCTTGCGTACATTTGGGGGCGCAGCTATGGCAAGGCTTCACAAAATGATATTGAACGTGGATGGAACGACTTTGTTGAAGGCACAATTATTATGGAAGCAGACGAGTTTAAAGCTACTGACAAAATAGACTTTAACAGTTGGCTAAAGAAAGAAACAACTAATCCTGTTGTAAGCATTAATAAACGTAGAGCAACACCTTACACAGTACCAAATATAACAAATTGGATTTTTACAACAAACGAAGAAAACCCTATTTTTATTGAGGATGGTGATAGACGTAATGTGTTTATACAAACAACAAGTGACAGTGGAAAATGGGGCAAATACGCACTTGATTTAAACGTTGAACTAGACGATTGCTTAAGTGATGTTGCAAAAGGTTTTGCTGCAATTTTAGCAAGCATTAAAGTAGATAAGGCGTTTATTGCACGTGCATTTGAAACTAAACTTAGGGCTGAGGCACGTATGGCAAATAGTAATGCTGTTGAACAATGGTTGCTGGACAACAGAGAAGTTAATGAGCAATTTGCTGATCAATGGACAAGTTCTAAAGACTTGTTTGGAGACTATGAGTTGTGGCGTGACATGTACGCAAAGACAAGCTTTATAAAAACATTGAATAGCTTTGGTGCTGTAATGACAAAACTGGTTAATAGAGGGCTGATTAAGAAGCGTAGGTCTAAAGCTGGACAAGAATACTACATTGATAAAAAATATTGCAGGGGTAGTAATGTAGTTGTGTTTACAGAAGCACAACAGAAACTGAGAGACAAACAGAAGGATAAATATAAAAAGTAGAAAGAAAAGTAGAAAGAAAAGTAGAAAGAAAAGCAGCATAAAGCTGCTTTTTTTTATGAGTTTTTTATGAGTTTTTTGTGGTTTTTACAGTACATAAATTGTTGCTTGTATGTACATCGTGGTTTTTTGAAAAGTAGTGGTGTTGGAATAGAGCTACACACCTACATTGAGAGGAAACCGAAGAAAAGAGAGTAATTAGAAGGGTTTATCCATGGTGTGTGTGTAGTGTACCTATTTTATTATTATTATTTTTTATTATATATATATATATATAGGGAAACAGGGTTATCTACACTGATTTGTGCACTAGTTAATAAAGCAGTTAATAGTTCCACATAAGGCAGTTGCTATTAACACATAGAGCTATTGCAATTAACACATAAGGCAGTTGCTATTAACGCCACACACAGAGCCAGAAGCAGACACAGAACACATTATCAGCACAAAGTAGAAGATGAGCCTGTACGGGCAATGTAGGGGCTTACAGGCCAGGGCTGTTTGCTGTACATTCAAAAAAGCTTATATTTAACTTTATTTTAATAATATTGTGTTTTGGGTACCCTATGTGCTGCTTTGAGTGAGTTGGCTCTGTACGGGCTTTAAAACCGGCTTACAGGCAATTTTAGGGTAGGGCATGGCCTTTGTGTTGCATAATTTATATCATCCTACTATAAAAATCCCAAGTATTTCAACAGTATTAGCTATTATTAAGTCAAAGTTTTACTATATTTCACAGAGCAACAAGCAGATCATTATTTAAATATATTGTAACATTACTTTATATTGTACTGAACAGTTATGCATTAATACTGTTTATATTACAATTCCACATCACATGCTGTAAGGTACTGAAAACAGGGCATAATCCAGCCCAATTTTACATAATACATATTATCGTCTACTCAGTATCCTTTAATTACAATGACTTAGCAGGGTGGGGACTGATCATTAAATCACTTTACAATGGTCAGTTGTAAAAAGACTGTTAGAAAAAGTAGACATGATTTGGTAGCGAGGGAAGTAAAAACCAAGTAAATATAGGACTGTACCCCAAAAAAATGCTTTGCTAGGCTGGGTTAATTTAAGTCCACATCATTTTTCAAAGTTTTCAGCATTAAGGGTTTTGCACATGACCATAAACATAATGGAAGCAGCAGGAGAAACAATTAAGCATATGTTCAACGCAATGGATGATGTGCAAATAGAACGTGATGGTACAGTACACGAGCACAAGTTAGAGGAAGGTGATTATACAATTATATGCGAAGGTGCAGTATTTGTTAATCATACAGTAGTCTCAATGATGTTTATAGGTTCTTTACCAGATAAGACACAGTGTGCAGCAACATTATTATCACAACAGTTACATCAGCCACATGAATTAACAACATTAGATAGCAGTCCCTCTATAACAATTATTAAGGGCAATGAACAACAGTGGAATGACATGTTGATGAATGTAAAGTTGAAAGTGATATGATCTTCTTATCAATACAAAACAAACAGCATCTACATGCAAAGCACTTAATCAACAGTAATGCAATGATGCCCTATGCACAAAGCTCAGAGTTGCAGAGATACTTTGCAGCAATGGGTTTAAATCTACCAACTAACCACTTTAATTCAGCTTACCATTTGCACGCATGGGCTGGCACGTTAGATGAACTAATGTTGTTTAGATTAAAGGAAACACATAAATTTGATTTCATAGTTGAACTCAATCCAGACAAAGCAGTGTTATTAGTCCTAAACAACTGGAAATGGTTTAAAGATAATAGCAAAGCATATAAGCGCGCTAAGCCAACACCACAAACACAAAACACCATTGATACAAACAAGCTGTTTGAAGTTCCAGATAACACAACAGAACGCAAGCTTGAAACCTATGAAGACATGTTAGCTTTAGCAGACTGTAAGGTGCACTCACAATGATTGATAATGAGCAAGAACAAGCCGCCAAAGAAATTATGAACTTGATACTTGCTATCAAGGGCAAAGAGTTTGATACATTAATGGATGATAATGTAGAGCGATCCACATACAGCATGGAAACATCTACAATAGCATTTGAGTACGAATGTCTTGATGTTGGCAATGTGCCACGGGTATGGAGACATGAAGCGTGGTGTAGCTTAAGTGAAGATGAAGATTATAATGGAAGCATTGTTTTGGTAGTGATTGAAGGCGAACCAAACATTGAACACTTCAAAGTGTACAGCGATCTTGATTTTAAACAGTTTCTAATGCGGTTAAAGATGGTGCTCTAACAATGGTTACAAACAGAGACATATATACAGCGACTAATGAGTTGATTAAAGCAAAGGGTCCAGAGCAAGCGCTTGCACGTATATATGAGCGACTTGAAGAGTTGGAATATAAAGACCCAGAAGGCTACCTTGTTTGGAAAAGCATGTTGACAGCGTACCAAGCACTTATCCAAGCGTTCCCAGGCGACCACAACACAATTAATTAAAAAACAAAGACAAAGATAAAAAAGACAAAAAAGATAAAAAAATTTAAACATAAATAACTACACAGGTATAAATAACTGTAGAAGCAAATATCATATTAAGGCTCCTATATTATTTTAGCACTAAAAAGCTCACTGGAAACAGTGGGCTTTTTTCTTTTGCCAATAGCAAAAATATAAATACATGCACATAAATTTATGGAGTTACAGCATGTGTTTTGGATCAGCACCTCCTCCTCCAATGCCTAAAGTAGAAACACCGGAAGAAGCTAAGGCACGTAGAGAGAAGGAAGAGAAAGAAAATAAGATAGAACAGAATACCAAGAACATGAAGCGCAAAGGCGTTTCAAGTATGGTTAATAAGAAAACTGGATTCTTAGGCGTTAAGGATGAAGATATAAAAGGCGAAACATTTTAATGGAAGCAGCACGTATACAAAAAAGATTTAACAGTGCTGTTACGTTACGTAGAGAAATTGAGAAAGAAACGTTCTACGCATACAAGTACACATTACCAGCTAAGCAGAGTATGAGTAATGTTGGAAAGGAACAAGACAGAACACAAATCTACGATGGAACAGCAACATCATCTGTAAACAATCTAGCTACAAACATTGAAAGCAACTTGTTACCACAAAATGTTATGTGGGGTGAGTTGGCTTTGCGTGAAGCAACTACATCAACGCTTGAAAAGCGCAATCGTTTAATGAAGGCCAACGCAGTCATTCATGAACACTTTAAAGATTCAAATTTTTATTTAGCAACATATGAAAGCATATTGGATTGTGTCATTACAGGCACAGGCTGCATAGCAATACGTGAAGACGATGAAGGTATAAGCTACGAAGCAATTCCAATAGGTGAGTTATATATATTATCTAATGCCAGAGGCGTGATTAACACTGTATTTCGCACGCACGAACTAACAGCGGAACAAATAGCTGAGCACTACAGTAACATCCCATCCTACGTACAAGAAGCCGTAAAGGAAACACCACAAAAGAAATATAGCGTCATTGAAAGTGCAATAACCAATAACCGTATAACAGAATATGGTGTTTGGTTAACAACAAGCACAGAAGGTAACTATATGGGTATTACCAAAGGCGGTGAGTGGCACAAACTTGTATATCAAAAACAAAAGCATAATCCATTTATTGTTTATAGATGGACTAGAATGCCTGGAACGGTTTGGGGTGACAGTCAAGTAAAACAAGCTCTACCGCACATTGTAACTGCAAATGAGATCATGAAAGATGTTCTTATAGCAACAGAATACGCAGCTAATGGCCTCTGGCAAGATACAAACCAAGGTGGCTATAATCCAAAAACTTTAAGAAACCAAGTTGGACCCGGTAAAGTTATCAGTCCAGAAAGCAAACTGGAAGCAATGCAGTTTCCAGGCGATATAAGAGTCGGTGCACAAACATTACAAGATCACAGAATGCAAATACGCGAATTGCTATTTGATAATGATCTGCCACAACTAGCACAAGGCGACAACTCGTATATGACAGCATACGAGACAAGCGTAAGGCACGAAAAGTTCTTACGTGTAGTCGGCAAGCCTGCACTACGTTTTCAAAAAGAATTGCTGGAGCCTGTGTTTGAACAAGTTGTTCTACGCATGGTTGATAGTGGCGATTTGGAAATGCTTAAGGGTATTGAGCATGACATAGAAAGCAAAGTTGAAAGTGCAGCAGATAAATCCATGAAGATCAGCGAAGCTATGAATGACTTAAGTGTTCTTACGCAGGCAATACAAGCGTTCACACCACAAGTTATTGCTAAGAACGTTGATCTAGACAAAGCGTCTCGCAAGTTCTTACTTAACACTGGATTTAGCGTGGACTTATTCAAAAGCGAAGAAGAAATACAACAACAAACAGAAAGGGAAGAGCAAGGCGCACAAGCTGAGCAAGCACTTAACGCAGCACAACAGGGCAGCGATATACTTAATAGCTTATCACAAATTGACGCGAGTAACTTTGCTTTAAATCAATAATGAAAGATCAAAAAGATTACGACAAGCTTATAGCAGCTATAGGCGAGTGTTTTGACCATGAATACGGCGACACAGTTCTAGAATATTTAGAATACATTACTAAACGTAATGGCATTGATGCAAATGATCCAAACCCGCATCAAGCAGTATATAGATGTGCACAAGAGGCACTTCTACTAACAATTAAAAACAAATTGGAGGAATACAAGCAGTTATGACAACAAGAAAGAAAACGACAAAAACACAAACACAAACACAAACACAAACACAAAAGGAACATCCATTTGATGAAGTTATAAATAAAAAAGAATTGCTTGAAAATGCTGTAGACGCTTATGAAAAGTCACTAGTGGCACGCAATAAAGCAGAAGACGAATATATTGAATGCGGAGAGCATTTAAAGAAAGTTCGTAATGACATATGGCAAACTGTACACACAACACTTAATAACCAAGGAATTAAACTATAATGGAAAATGAAAGCGAGACACAAATAGAAGAACCAACTAACAATACATTTGAAAGCGTTGAAGTTTCTACGCAAGACGAAACACCAACACCAACCACCGAAGACACAGACACTGACATTGATTACAAAAGTGAATACGAAACAACAAAAGAAAGTTATGATAAGTTACGTGAAGAGTTTAATAAAGGTGTTCCAGAAGAATACAAATATGAAAACAGCATTAAGGAAGCATCTCTAGATATTTTAGATGAAGATGGTTTAAAAACATTTTTTGAAGAAGCTAAAGAACATCGTATTACACAAGACACAATGGATTGGTTGATTAAAAAGCAACAAGAAACACTTGCACTTGTAGCACCAGCACAAGAAACAAAAGAAAAAAATGTACTTGGTGAATTGCAATACGATTGGGGAGACGAGTTTGATAAAAAACTTACAGCAACTGCAAAATATGCAATGGCAAATTATCCAGAACCAGTGTGGAAGCACATGCAAACCAATACAGACACAGTTAAGTGGTTATATGAGCAGTTAGAGCAAAACAGAGGGCATAACCCAATAGACAGTACAGAGCAGCCATCTAAGCAGCCAGTTACAAAAGGATCACTGTACGAGCTTGTAAAAGACCCAAGGTATAAACTACCCGCAGGCGACCCAGCAGGTGAAGAGTACAGGGCACATGTAAGACAGCAATTTGAATACGCAAACAAAAAGTAAGTATTATACAAACCAAAAAACAAACCCGCTAATTACAGCGGGTTTTTTTGTGCCAACTCCAAAAATATAAATAGATATAGCGAATTAGTAGCAACCCTAGCACTGCACATTATGCAGAGGGCCTACTGTGCGGGATGCACACTTTAGCCAAGTAATAGGCTAGCACAGACCCAAAGCATGGACGTTAAGACTACGTGGTGTGCAGAGGCAATCCAAGCGAAACATTCAATACATACAAGACATATTTATGGAGGACATTATAAATGTCGAATACAGCAAATGTGGCTTTTACGCAAGAATGGGAAGCATCTTGCCAACATGAGCTACAACAAACAGAAAGCAACTTACGTTCTACAGTACGTAACAAGCGCACTAAAGATTCTAATATTGCGCATTTCCCACAATTAGGTGCTGGAACACCTACAATTGGTAAAGCACGCCACTCGCAGCTAAAACCAATGAACTTAGAGCACACTGATAAATCAATTACATTAACTGACATCTATGCAACAGAATGGATTGATAGTGTTGATACTTTAAAAACTAACATTGATTACCAAGGTGAATATACAACTTCTATCGTTGCTACACTAAACCGTGGTCTAGACTCACTAACTATTGACAATGGATTAGCTAACTCAACCAACGAAGTAAGTGTATCAAACACACTTAATAAAGCTGGTATACAAGCACTAGGTAAAGCAATGAACCAAGCAAAAGTACCAATGAGTGACCGTTCACTTGTAATTGGTGCAGAAGGCCTAGATGACATATTAAACGACACTACATTAACTAGCCGTGATTTCGTTGAGCAAAGCTTGCTTAAAACAGGTAAAGCAGAAAACGTGTTAGGCTTTGATATTGTATATATGGAAGACGAAACATTGCTACCAGAAGCAACAACAGGACGCAAAGTTTTTGCATACTGGAAAAACGCAGTTGGCTTAGCAATGGCTCAAGATTTAACAATCAAAGTAGACAGACTTCCTAAAGAAGACATGGACCAAGTTATGGGTAAATTATCCGCTAACGCTGGTCTACTTATTCCTGGTGCTGTCTTTTGGGCAGACATTGGATAACAGGAGGTATAAACAATGGCTACAGTAAATAACACAGAAGGCGCAGAAATCGGATACAACGTAGAATTTATTTCTCAAACATATGATTTCTCAGCAACCGCAGCAGGCGATGTAATTCAAATGCTAAACGTTCAAAACGGCACACGTGTACTAGAAGTATCTATTACACAAGCAGCTTTGGGCGGTACTGGTACACTTATCGTAGGTGATGGAACTGATCCAAATGGTTACATTACATCTACAAATGCTAACACAGCAGAAACCGTTAAACAGAATGGTGCTTATGCAGTTGGTAAAGAGTACACCGCAGACGACACAATTGACGTTACAGTTGAAACAGCGGCTGTAACAGGTTCAATAACAGTAATGGCAACAATCGTTCGCACTTACTAATAACGGACTGCTCACACAGTGAAAGAAGCCTTGTTCTAACGAACAGGGCTTTTTTTATAAATACATATACTTATGGAGAAAGGTATATGGCGAGCAAACTAGACATACTAACAAACACATCATTAAAATTAGGCGGAGACACAATTCAATCTGAATCACTTACAGGTACAGAAAGCGACCCGTATGAAGTTACTGTATTGGTTAACTTGTATGAAACAATCAAGATTAATGAATTGTCTAACAAAGAGTGGAACTTTAACAGAGAGCAGATAGAAGCATCGCAATTACCAACAGCGCCAATTGATGTAGATTGGAGCACAAAGTATTCACTACCTTCTCCAAGCCTTGATCTAATTGCAGTAACAGACAAGCTTACAGGCACAGAAATAAGTTATGAACTAAGACGCGGCGAGATACTTTGTAATGTAGATACTGGTGTTATATGCGAATATCACGCAGACATTGATGAAAGCGAAATGCCACCGTATTTCGTTGAATTGCTAATAGCACGTTTATGCAAAGAATCAGCATATGCACTAACTACAGATATTAATTTAAAACAACAGTTTGATGAAGATTACAGACAAGCACTGTATGACGCAAAACTAGCAGATTCAAATACAACACCAGCGGACACATTCATAGCAGATGATACAAGTTCATACTTACGAGCAAGGAGCTTGTAAGAATGAGATATTCACAGTTTTCCTTTGCCACAGGTGCAACAAATCAAATTGATGCAAGAGCAGACAAGGAAATATTCAAAACAGCGTGCAAAAGCCTAACTAACTTTATTCCAACACCGCAAGGACCGTTTACAAGTAGACGTGGTTTGAAGTGGACAGCAACGCTTACAGATGAACGTGAAAAACTGTTTACGTATAAGTTCAACGACACACAAGAATACTTACTTGTTTTTGGCAACCAGCAAATCAAAGTGTTTTATGATGATGAATTGAAAGCAACAGTTACAACAGGCGTACCATACTTGTATGACGACTTAAGCACTATCAAAGTTAAGTCAATGGGTGACACGCTAATCATCATGCATTCAAGCTACCCAACAAAAACGCTTATACGTGATGGAAGCCATGTAGATTGGCTATTTGATGATTTTGCTTGGGATACAAACCCATTCCACAGATACATTGATACTAAGTTTGATGGAAGCAATAACCTAATTACACTCAACCCAAACAACAACACAACAAGCGGAACTGTCACAGCGTCCACAGCAATCTTTACAGATGACTGGGATGGTAAGGAAATACGTTTCAGCACATCACGCGGCGACGGAATTATTATAATCAATGACGGAACACTTACGGCTACAGCGTCCACTACAGCCGCATATGACATTGTTGAGGACCTAACGGGTACTGGCACAGATGATAGCTGGAAAGAGATAGCGTACAGCCCACACAGGGGCTATTTCACAGTTTGCGAACAACATGACGGACGTTTGTACTTTGCAGGCGTATCAGCGGAACCACAACGCACATTCGCAAGCGAAGCTGATAATTTATACACGTTCTCCACAGCGGACACTACAGCATCCGATCCATTTACATCTGCACTTGCGGGTAGTGTGGAAGTGATCAAGGACATGAAAAGTGCTGGAAACTTGATGGTGTTCACAGACAGCGGTGAGCACGAAATACACAACAACGGCGCAGCCATTTCCTACACAGATCGACAAGTCTCGCATCGCACAAGTTATGGCATCAACGATTTGCCTGCCGTTGTGGTTGATAATGAAATACTGTTTACAACTGCAAATGGTAAAGAGTTGAGGGGCTTTGTTTACAACGCAAACACAGAAAGCTTCACAGGTAAAAACTACACGCTGATCCATGACAAAGTAACAAATCCAACTTCGCTTGCTTACCTACGCAATTACCTTGATGCACAAGCAAACTATGTGTTTGTGCTTAACGATGATGGCACAGCAACCGTGTGCATGATCAACGTTGAAAAAGACATTTTAGGTTGGAGCGATATAACAACAAACGGAACATTTAATTCATTTAAAGTTTGTAATGCTGATCATGGAAACGGAAAGAAAGACACACTATACGCAATTGTAAGCAGAACAAACGGAGTGTACTTAGAGCACTTAACAGAAGATGAAGTATTTTTAGATTGCTATTACGAAGACACAAACGGCACTGCAACAGATACATGGGGTGCATATGCACCACTTGCAAATGAAGAAGTGCAAGTAGTAACAGGTGAATTAGGAACACCTCTTGTGCATGGTGTTGTTACAGCAGATGGAAGCGGAAACATCACGCTTAATGAGGAAGTAACAGATATACAAGTTGGCTACACAATAACACGTGAATTTGAAAGCCTTCCATTATCACCAATTGTACAAGGGCAATTGTTGAGAGGAAGACGTATAAGAGTTGTAGAAGTTGAACTAAATATAGAAGACACATATTCAATTAATGTGCAGGGTAAAAACAAAACGTTTAGATACCACGGTGATAATTTGTTAGATCAAGCACTAACAGCATTTACGGGAACAACTAAGTTTAAGTTAGGTGGGTTTAGCACTGATCCAACAATATCAATTAGTGTAACAGACCCAACAGAAGCAAAGGTAAGAGGGTATACAGTTACAATAGCAGTATGATTAAAATTGAGATTAAAGAAGCAACAAAAGAAAGATTAGATGAACTATGGAAAGATGTAAGAAAGCGTGACAAGGAAGAGTTGTTACATTTTGGAATTGATGACACAAACTATGAAATTACGTTAAGTGCAGAAGAAGCATATATAACATACGTAAACGATAAGCCGCTTTGTTTTAATGGTGTGCTTGATTATGGGAACACTGTTGTTTTGGCGTTCTTTGCGACAGACAAGTTTAATAAATACTTAAAGCAAATTGTTATGTATGCAAAAGAATACATAAAATACATAGAGATAAAATACTTTGGAAAAAAACTTAGTGTTCACGTATGGAGTGAATACCTAGATAGCCAAAGATTTATAAAAGCACTTGGGTTTAAGTGGGATGGCAAAAAGATTGCTATGCTTCCATCTAACCAGTTAGTGCTTATTTACGATAAGTAGGAGAAAGGATTAAATGTGTTGGGTAGCAGCCGCACCAGTAGCGGCAGGGGCAGTAGGCGGTACAGCCGCAGCAACAGCAGGGACAGCGGCAGCGACAGCGGCAGCATCAGCAGCAAGCACAGCGGCTATTTCAGCAGCGGCAGCAGGCGCACCTACTTTAGCTGGATCAACAGCGCTAATAACGGGTGCTGGATTTGGATCAACAGCGGCAGCAACTACAGCGGCTACAGGCGCGGCAAGTTCGTTTGGAGCATTTGAAATTGCATCAATGGCTTTAAGTGGTCTTGGCGCATATATGCAAAACAAATCACAAAACGCTATGATGAAAGCACAAGCTAATAGTATGGCTTACAATGCGCAACGTGAAGCCACAGCGCTTGCATTACGTAGATATGATAGAGAAAATGAACTTAAACACTTCTTAGCACAACAGCGTGTTGATGCGGGTGCAAGTGGCTTTGAAATTACAGACTTCAATGATTTGTTTTCCGATACAGCGGCGGAAGTAGCAAGAGACAACTTTACAGATAGTTTTAATACACAAGGCACAATAGACGGTCTTAATTACTCACAAGAATCATTAAAACAAGAATCAAAAGCAAATACACAAAATAACTTATTTGATTATGCAATCAAGACAACTGATCGTTTTGCATAAGGGGATAGTATGGAAAGATATAATAGAAAAGTAGGTGCAAGAGCATCGCATGGAAGATTTTATATTCCTGATAACTTAGGAGATACATGGGGCAAGCTTTCAGACGTTGTAAATCAAAAAGCAGATGAACATGCTGTTGAGAAAGCATATGAAGAAGGTGTTCAACAACAAAAGGACGCTGGTACAGATGGATTACAACGCAGTGATGGTTTCTTTGGATACAAAGGACTAAGCACTAAAGCACGCAACAAAGGTGCTGAAGCACAATTCAAAGTTCAAAAAGACGAGCAAGCAAAAGCCAAAGTTCATGAGCTATCAAAGAAGCATGTGCTAGACCCAGAAGGTTTTAAAGAAAGCCTTGAAGAGTTTAAACAAGAATATCTTGATGATGTTCCTGTTGATCTACAGCCAACATATACAAATCAAATTAACAATTTGGGAAATAGTGTTTACAGAAGCATTGATATAGACAAGTTTAATGCTGACAGAAAACAGCAACTAGCAGACATTAGTGCAAGTGCTGATAATGATCTTGATCAAATCAAATTACTAATCGAACAACATGGCGCTAATCCGCAAGACCCAAACTATCGTGCACAACTTGATGAACTACAGGTAAAGCGAATTGATAAACTGTTGTCTTTGAAAGAAGCAAAGTTAATTACAGAAGATGATTACAACAAGATTATTGAAGCAGATAAACAAACTTTTATCTTTTATGATATTGTTGCAGAGGGTGAACGCATACGCCAAAGCGGGGGTAATCTTAAAAAGTTTATTCTTGATCTTGATAGTCCAAATGTAAAACACAATAAGCTTAATAAACTTACGCGAGAAGAGCGTGAGGCAATACAAGCAAAAGCAAAGCAGTTCTTTAGCGGCCTTGATGCAAAAGACACAGCATCAATATCCAAAGCGAAACGCCTTGCTAAATCCCTTGCTGATCAAATCCTTGAAGGACGCACTCCAAGCGACAGCGAAGAAATATTAGGTATTGTGAATACGTATGCACCTGAGCATATGGCTATAATTGAGAATGCACAAAAAGTGCAATCCAAAGCCAAACAATTTGCTACACTTGGATTTGAAGACAAAGCCAAAAAGCTTGAGGAATTAGACGAACAATTAAAGACAGCAACGCTTGAAGAACAAGAAACACTTTCACCATTGCTAGACTATTACAAGAAAGAAATTGTAAGACAGCAAAAAGCAATCAGTAAAGGTAATGCACTTGATTATGCAAGCAACGTTGGAGCATTTGAATTACCAAATGATTTTAATATTGCAGACACAAATAGCATAGAGCACTTAATTCAAAACGTTGAAGCCGCACAGAACGTTATGGGTACTAAGATTGAGAATGAAGACGGTTCTGTTAGCACTGATCCAAATACAAGTTTAAATCCATTTACAAGCAGCATTGTAAGACAGCACATTGTAGCTACTTACGACAATGCAAGCATTGATGAACGATTAAGCATTGCAAAGAATATAAACAAACTTGCTGAAGCATTTGGCGAGGATGAATATGCATTAGATGATGCTTTTGACAAACTCAAAATTAAATCAGTTGCAGAGCGTAAGGCAATGTCTTTAATGAGCACAGAAGATGCAGACAGCAATGATTACTTACTTGCTAAAAAGATTATGCAAGGTGCTAAGCAAGCAGAGCACAAAGCACTTAAAGGTAACGCAACTGTTGAAAGAAAAATACAAGACAAGTTGATTACAATCTTGCCTACACTGAACGATGGAGTAAGCATTGATGAAGATGGACAGTATGCACAAGAAGTACAAGAAAGCATTGCTGCCATTATCTTATCAAATAGGCTAAACGCTGAAAAAGAAATTAGTTTAGATAGTGATGTAACAGATGATGAAGTAGAAGAAGCATATATAGAATATTATGGTGTTGATGAAATGCCAGAATTTAATGGACAGCAAACACCGCCTATTATGCATGGTGTAGATGCGGAAGAGTGGGAAGACAAGTTTAGCAGTTGGACTAATTCAGCGTTTAAAGAAGCACTAGGCAAGTCAACTATTACAGACGGTACAGGCATGAAAATGCACCCGTCTAAAATACGTGTTGATGGTATTCCATATCCAATAAATGACAATGGTGATTTTATAATTCTAATGGAAGATGCTAATGGAGGCATGTTTGCATTAAGTGAAACAATAAATGGTGAGACAATGGGTAGTGCTATTTTCAATTATGGTGATGTTAAGTAATGGGATTAAGTAAGCAATCAGTACGAAGCGTACAACGTAAGCAAGGCATTAGCACACTAGACTTCTATGATCGTTTTGCAGCATCATATGTAACACAGCGTGATGTGTTCAACAGTAACAGTTTTGATAGTGCTGTTGGTGAGCGTGTGCGTGATCAACAAAAACAACTTGAAGAAATTACAAAGACAAAAGCATTACCACATGGACGTGTACGCAATCGCTATGAAAGACTAGACGAGCAATTTAAAGAACATGGATTGCAAAGCATTGCGGACATAGAAACGGAAGTACGAACAGAACAGTTAGACACGCTTGGTAAAAACAAAAACATACAAGCAAGAGTTGAAGGCTTTAACTGGGGTGAGTTTTGGGGTAGTGCAGGCGGAAGTATGGTAGATCCCGTAAATGCTTCTGTAATGGTTGCTTCAGCACCGCTTGCTGTCAAAGGCCTTGGATTATTTTTGCTGAGCGAGGCGGCTATTGGCGGCGCAACTGAAACTGTTATCCAGTACGGCTTACGCGACGATCTGCGCGAGCTTGGCTTTACTGAGGATGAAATTGATGATTACAACGCGCAAAGCGTTGCGGGTGCAACTGTAGGCGCGGCGGCTTTTGCGGGTATGGTGCGCGGTGCTGGAAAAAGCGTGGACTTTGGCAAAGGGCTGTACACGAAAAGGCTAGCCAATAAATTTACAGCTGATATTATCGGTGGCAATTCCAAAGCAATTACAACTTTGGACAAACTTGCGCTGAGGAACGATTTAACGCCCGCACAGAAGCAAGCAGTAGATTTGCTACGCGAAGTAGCTGAGATGGCACAGGACGCGCCCTACAGCGTAAAAAACCAGGCTAGCACAGTCACGCATGCGTATAACTTGGACCGAGTTGCTACAGCCCTAGACAAAAATGCAAAACTTGAGTTGGTAGACATGCCGCGTTTTGAATTTGATAAACCTACGACCAAAGCAATTGCAAAAGCTGGCCTTACACAAGACGAGCTTGAAGGACTTGGACTTGATCTAACTAAGGCTGAGATTGCAGAACTGAAAAGCAGGCTTGATAACTTGGAAGCCGCCAAGAACAACAATGCTGCATTACGTGCTAAGAAAGGCTTGCCTAAGTACAATGTTGCAGAACATGTTGATGATGGCACAAAATCTAAAGCACAGTTAAAGAAAGAAGCGGCTACACAGCAGGCGCTTGAAGTGCAAGCAATTGCTAAAACAATTAATGATGCAAGCACCAAAGCAAGCAAAGCACACCCAACTGGAAAGCACAGCACAGCAACAAAGTTTGATGAATATGGTAACTTCTATAAGCGTGCAATACGCATAGCATTTGGAGAAAACATATCTAAGAAATATGATAAGTTACCAGCAAAAACTAAACGTGAATTGCTACAGGAAGCAGATGCACTTTATTTGGCTATTCTAGAAAAGCGTAGTGCTGATAGATTGCCAACTGATAAGCAAGTGCGTGCAAAGTTTATAGAAGAAGTAAGTGAAGCACGAAGTAAGGGCATTGAGCTTGGATTAGACAAACTAACAGATGATGTAAACATTAAAGAGACAGAAGCAGCCATTAAAGAAGGCGTGCAAAAAAGTTATGCATTGTTGAATAAGTTTAGAGAAATGCATGAAGGTAAGTATGCACCTAAAGTTGATCAGCCAACAATAGGCGAATCAATTATGGAGTATGCCGCAATAGTGCAGGGTGAAAGACAAGTGCTTGAACGTGTAGGGCAACGTTTATCAGTGCTTGAAAGCTTGTATGAGCAAACTGGTGATGTAAAGATTAAACAAGCAATAGATAAAATTAAGAATGAATATAACTTAGAACCCGTTGCAGAAAGCATAAATATTAAGGGTAAGGATGTTGATGTTACTGATCCTAAAGTTGAGAAAACATTACGTAACATTGCAGAAGAAAATGGTAGCCAGCATTTTGTAGAAACAGATGCGGATGGAAACCCACAAGCAAAAACAGTAGCAGAAGTTTTGGATGAACTGGACGAGGAAGATAATGCTATTGAGCAGATAACTAAATGTGGAATTAAATGAGCGTAATTGATTGTATTAGAAAATTAAGTGATGATGGAGTTATATCTAAAGACAAGGCTGTAGAAGTAGAACAGTTAATAACTGACGAAGTTAAATCACGTGCAGGCAATAGTGCGCTTGATGTTCAAGAAGCAGCAGACATAGTTTTTCAGCGCATACGCGAAAACAAAGATATTAAGAAATATCAAAAACTAAAACAAATTGAAACTAACATTGCAAGATACGAACGTATAAAGAATGCACCTGACATTGGTACAGCAAGAGAAACATCTGCACCTGTATTTTTAGCATCACGCAACAAATATATTAGAGCAGTTGAAGCACTATACGACAGAGACGTATTTGATGCTGCTCCACAAAACAACGTAACTTATAGAAGTGAGGCTGTGCATAAATATTTGCACAGTCATTTTGATGCAAACATTGCACAATACGCGCCTTCATTAGTAAGAACATTAAAACAGGCAAAGCGTAAAGTTACAGGCACACCTTTAGCAGAAGAAAAAGATATTGCAGATGCATTGTATGGAAAGACTGACAACGAGGCGGCACACGCTGTTGTAAGCAGTTGGCGCGATGCTGTTGAAGAGGCTAACAGGCTTTATAGAAAAGCGGGCGGTGCACTTCCAAATATGAAAGATTGGGACTTACCACACGTTTGGGATAATGAACGTGTAAGACAATCAAGCTTTGATGATTTTTATAACACTGTTCGACCTAAGCTAGATGATGCAAAAATGAAAAGCATTATGGAGCATGGAAAGGGTAGTGCTGTACTGGACTTTGATAAAGAAATAAGAGTGTTTCTTGAGGAAGTAAAAAACAGCATTGATACACATGGTCTAAACAAGCACCGAGATTTTGGTGCATATAAAACTAAAACAAAGTTTGCAAACAAATACGACACAACACGCTTCTTGCACTTCAAAGAGGGTGAGTGGGTAAACGTAAATAATAAGTTTGGACAGCATGACATTTTCACAAGCATGCAATTACATTTGAGAAACATTGCAAATGATATTGCTTTGATGGAAATACTAGGGCCAGATATTGAAGCAGGCTTTAGACATAGCAAAGATGTAGCAGAACATTTTATTAAGCAATCAAGTGACAACAAAACAGTTAATGCAAAAGTTGATAATTTAAAATACTTAGATGCATTCCATGCACATGCAACAGGCATGGGTAGCATTCCAACTAACTCAACAATAGCAAAAGGTGCAAGTACATGGAGGCAGTTAATTACAAGTGCTTGGTTGGGTAGTGCTGTTATTCCAGCCGTAGGCGGTGACTTGCTTACAAACACAATGACTGCACATTTCAATGGTGCACCAATTACAAAGCAACTTAAGCAGTATGTTGAGTACATAGCAAAAAGTGAAGATGCTATGGAAGATGCTGCGGATATGGGTTTGCTTGGCGATATGTTTAGTGGAAGTAACTTAGCTGCTTTACGTATGGCTGATCAAATAATGGATTCAAATAGTGTTGCTATGTTGGGTGATGCATCGTTACGTGCAACAGGCCTAAGTTTAGTTACAGAAGCAGGGCGAACAACAACAGCGGCAGCAATACATTTAAACCTTGGTAACAAAGCTAAGCTTAATTTTGCAGACTTGGACAGTGCTACAAGATCATTCTTGGAACGTTACGGGCTTGACAGTGACGCATGGGACAAAGTTCGTACTCATGGAATTGCTGATTACCACGGACGTAAAATGTTCAACAGCAAAAGCCTTATTGATGCAGCCAGAAATAACAATGATGACAGCCTATACGACATTGCAATTGCACTTGAGCAGGGCATAGTTACGGAACGATCATTTGGAACAATTACGTCCAGTCCACGAACAGAAGCAAGATTACTTGGTGAAAGTAGTGCTGGTAGCGTTCACGGTGAAGGCCGCCGAAGTTTCGCTATGTTCAAACGTTTCCCAATAACAGTCATTCACACACACTTAGCGCGTTACGTTGCAAGCAACCAAATCAACTGGAAAAAGCGTTCATCCTACTTGGGTGTATTTGCAGTTGCATTAACTTTGAATGGAATGGTTGCTGAGCAATTAAACCATATTGCGAACGGACGTGAGCCCGTAGAGTGGGATAGTAACTTATTGATGAAAGGGGCTGTACGTGGCGGCGCTATGGGCATTGTCGCAGATGCTATAGGCAAAGTGCACAACGGCAGACGTACACTTGATAGTGCGGACATTATGAGTTTTGTACTTGGTCCAATGGTATCCCAACCCGTTGAACTTGGCAGAAGCTTATTTGCACCCGCATTCAGCGACAAGGACAACAAAGCAGGCCAATTAGCAGGCAATATAACTAACTTTGCAGGGCGCAATACGCCATTTTTATCAAGTGCATTCTACACAAAATTATTGTTTAGAAGGCTGATCACTGAGCAGTTGGAAATGTTTTTCAATCCAAATGCAAGCAGACGACACAGCAAAACAGTTAAGCGCAACAGGAAAGAGGGACGCAAGTTTTGGTGGAAACCAGGGCAAGCCAAACCATCCTAAAATAATAAATACATATACATAGGAGGTTGGAATGAATGACAGTACCATTAGTTTCTACATACGACACATATACAGCAACAGCATTACAAGATACATTTACTTATAATTTTAAGATATTAGAAGAAGACTATATCTTAGTAACAATAGATGGAACGCTTAAGACTAAAACAGTTGATTACACAATAACAGGTGTAGGCAACGAAGGTGGTGGAACAATTGTTTTAACCACACCACTAACAGGCGGCGAAAGCGTTGTGCTTGAGCGAAGCACTGCAATTAGCAGAACAACAGACTTTGCAACAGCAGGCGCATATAAAGCAGTTGACGTTAACTATGCACTAGATAAAACAATATCAATAGTTCAAGAATCAGATGAACTAATTAATAGAGCACCACGCTTTGAGCGAGGCGAAGAGTTAACAGACCTAACATTACCAACCCCTACAGCAAACACAGTATTATCATATAATAGTGATGCAACTGCTATAGAAGCATCTACTACTATAAGTGAAATATCAAATGCACAAACATACGCAAATAATGCAAGTGGTTTTGCAGATACAGCAGAAACACATAAAAACAATGCAGCACTTGAAAAAGGTTATGCAGAGGAATGGGCTAACAAAGCAGAAGACAGTTTAGTTAGCGTTGCAGCAGGCGGCGACAATGTAGACGACTATTCAGCATTACACTTTTCAGCCAAAGCAAGCGAGTATGCATCTAATGCAAGCGCAAGTGCTACGGCGGCGGCAGCGGCGGCAAGTTCTAATTGGGCTAGCCAAGTTCTAAACGTTGCAAGTGCAGACAGTCCTATTGTCCCAACAGCAACAGAAAATGGTGCTTTGTACATTGTCACAATGGACGGCAATGTAGAGTTTGATTTATCTAGCATTGCAACACTAGGCGAGGGCTATCGCTTTGGCATATTGCGCAATGGTGCATCTAACAGCCTTACAATTACACCAGACGGAACAGACACAGTTAATGGCTTAGGCACATGGACAATTGATAGCAATAGTGAAACAGCACTTATTGTTGCAGACGACAACAGCCCTGATAATTGGGTGTACATCACACTAAGTCAAACAAGCGCGGGAACTGGTCTTACAAAGACTGGCTCAACAATGTCATTAGACGTTGAGTACATTCCAAGTGATATAGCATTTAAATGTGGTTATGACGGAGCGGGCCTAGAAACAGATGTAGCAGTACAAGAGTACGGGCACGTTATCCTAACAAGGGATATGACATTTGATGGTGTTGAAGCATACGCCGATACAGCACCAGCGGGCGCTAACTTACAATTTGATATTAAGAAGAACGGCGTTTCAATCTTTAGCACTGTTCCTGAAATAGACGCGGGATCAAATGCAGATGATGGCAACCACGTAATAGGCACAGCAACAGCAAGTGCAGGCGATAGGCTTACATTTGAAGTGTTGCAAGTTGGCAGTTCTACAGCGGGTAGTGGCGTACAGTTTTCCATTAAGGGACACTTATCATCAGCGGCAGCACCAAGCGGCGACGCACCTGTATACATTCCACAAGGGACAGTATCAGCACCCGCACTGTATTTCACAGGCGACAGTGACACAGGAATATACAGCGGCGGAAGTGGTGAAGTTTGTATTAGCGCAAATGGCACACAAGTCTTTTGCATTAACGACACAAACATATTCACCCACCAAACGGGTTGGAATGATTTAACAGCACCATTGAACGCTGCAAAGTTGGGTGGTGTTAATGATCCAAACTTTAAGGTTTTCCAAGGCGGTTTGTATGCGTATGCGTTTGATCCAAATACAGCGGAAGAAGTCTTTTTAGTATTCCACTTTGACCACGATATTAAACCGGGAAGTGATTTCTTTCCACACGTTCATTGGGCACCAGAAGACACCAACACTGGAACAGTTAGGTGGGGTATTGAATACAGCATTGCTAGAGGACATTCACAAGATGCCTTTAGCACACCAACAACTGTTTACATTGAACAAGCCGCAACAGGCACAGCGTATCAACACCAAGTAGCAGAACACGCAACGGGCGTTTCAATGGCTAACCTAGAGCCTGACACGTTGGTCATTGCGAGAATGTTCCGCGATGCTTCGCACGCTAACGACACTTATACAGGTGATGCGTTCGCGTTCATGGTGGACATGCATTACCAAACAGATAGGGAAGTTACTGTTAATCGCAGTCCTAACTTTTATGGAGCGTAATTAAATGGCTCCATACATGCTTACTCCACAAGAACTGTTTTCAATATTTTCTGAATTTAATTTGGAAAATGCAGCGTTGTTTGATGGCACATCAGGACACCTAACTTATAAGCCTGCCATTACTGGTGATCGTAGAATTGCAACGTACTCAACATGGGTACACTTAAATGGATACAACGGCGATCAAGAAACACTGTTCGAAGCATCAAGTGGCGGTGCAGGGCAACATATACGCCTATTCTTTTCAGGCGGAAATGACGGCGAGTTACGGCTCTATTTTGAAACTACAGGTTCAGACTATCGTTACTACGGATCAAACGAAAAGTTTAGAGACTTTAGCGGCTGGTATCACATTGTTCTTGTGCTGGACACAACAGAAGCAGTTGAAGCAGATAGGGCAAAACTTTATGTCAACAACAGACTAATAACTAAAACAACTGTTGGGTCTGCTGGTTCTTCAACACTAAGCCTTAATCAAGATTTAGCAATCAACAACACTGTAGATCATTATATCGGTAAGTATGGTTCAGTAAGTGCTTACATGAATGGTTATTTTGCAGACACAACACTTATTGATGGACAAGCACTAACACCTGATAACTTTGGTGAAACAAATACAAAGACAGGACAATGGCAAGCAAAGCAATTAGATAGCAGCATTGATTTAGGCTTAAACGGCTTTGTTCAAAAACATGCAGATGCAAATGATTTAGGTGCTTCACAAGACCGTGCAACAAATGTTTATGCAACGCTTAATCCATCAACAGCGGGTGCAAGTGCCAATACATTTACAAATGGTAATCGCACTTACAACGCCTCATCAGCATCAGCCCAATTACATGTTTATTCATCACTCATGCCACGAACAGGTAAGTGGTATTTGGAAGCAACCGCAAATGCAGCGAACGGTTGGTCCTTCCTTGTTTCAAACGGACCTACTAGCGGGTTTCCAAGTAATACAGATGTAGCGGGTTGGCATAGAACAACCGCGTTGAATGTTTATGACTTTTCTACATTTGTTCAAACTATGAGTTTTGCAACGGGTGATACCGTTCAAATGGCTATAGACATGGACAATGATGAGATTTGGTTTGGATGGTATGACGACAGCACATCTACACAAAACTGGTACGATAGTAGCGGCACAGCACGTTCTACAGATGAACCGGGCTTAGGCACTAACCCAACAATATCAGGAACAGATTTAAGTGGCATTAGTTGGGGTGTTGCTAGTCAAAACAGCCAAGATATTACAGTTAATATAAATGATAATGATCTTGTTAGACCTATACCAACAGGCTTTAGCACATTATCAACAAACAACTTACCAGCCGTTGATACAACAACAGTAGATGAACACTTTAAGACTGTTCTGTATGAAGGCAATGGAACAGTTATTGGTAGTGGCGGTAACGCTGTAACGGGTGTTGGTTTCCAACCTGATTTTGTTTGGATTAAAGAACGTAGCGGAGTTCAAAACCACAAAGTTTACGATAGTTTGCGCGGTGTTGGTTATCGTCTGAACACTGACCTTACAAGCGCAGACCAATATCAAGCTGAAGGTTTAGCAAGTTTTGACACAGATGGTTTTACCGTTGGTAATGATACAGCAGTAAACACAGCCTCTGACACGTATGTCGCATGGTGTGCATCATTACCAAGTGATGAAACAAATACCTCTGGTGATATTTCCGTAACGTGGAAATACAACGCCACATTAGGAATGGCTGTTGGAACGTATACGGGCTCTGGTACGGCTGGTGATACGCTAGGCTTGCCAACAATTAACGGCACTGCACCAGGGATGTTTACCGTTAAGAAGACAAGCGGTGTAGCAGGCTGGCCTACGTACCACAAAACTCTTGGCGGCACTCATCGTGTTTTCTTGAATTACCCAGATGCCTCCGCTGCTCAAACATCTATGTGGAATGATACGGCTCCAACATCATCAGTAATTACATTAGGTAATGATGCAGATGTAAACGGATCAAGTGAGACATATGTTGTAATTGTTTTTTGGAAAAGTGATTTCATAGACATTGGTTCTTACACTGGTAACGGTTCAACAGATGGACCGTTTGTGAACAGTGTAGACCCTGTTTGGTCCATGGTTAAAAATACAAACGCAGCACGTTCATGGAACATAATAGACACTATCAGAAGTCCATATAATTCAAGTGATGATGTGCTTGAAGCGGATACATCAACAGCAGAACAAAATGGTGTTTCAATATGGGGACGTGATTACACACCTTATGGAACAAAAATTGTTGCTTCACATGAAACAAGCAATGGTTCTGGTCACACACACGTCTATATCAACATTGGTGAACCTACCAAACGTGCAGCCTTGAAGGGTGCGAACTATCAAACAAATGGTGGTGTTGAACAGGTTAGTTCAAATCCATCAAATCCGGCTGCTACAATTAACGCTTTGAATTGTCCGCAGACATTAACAAATGGGAATAGAACATACACAGACGCCTCTCAATTTGCAGGCAGTAACAGCACTGCACAAGGTTCTCTTCTTATCAAGTCAGGTAAGTATTATTGGGAGGGCTATGTAGATGCAGTAGGCACATCATCAACAGTTGGATTTGGTATAACTAAACCTCAACCAAACACACACACAACAGCATTTCAGTTAGGCGGCGACACTACTTCTATTCGCTACATTGCATCAAATGGCGATTACCGCGTTAATGGATCAAACACAACTTACGGATCATCCTTTACAACAGGCGATGTAATTGGTGTAGCGGTTGATTATGACAGCGATCAAATCACATTCTATAAGAACAACGTTTCACAAGGCGTTATAAGTTTCACAATGCCAAGCGAAGGTGTTGTTCCAGGCTTTTACTTTGTTGATACACTTGGCGGCTCTATTACCGCACGTTTTGATGAAAGTGATTTTTCATACACACCACCAACAGGCTTTAATGCATTAACAACAGATAACATCACAGCCGTTAACGACAACATTGATAACCATTTCAAGACTGTGTTGCGTTCAGGTAATCAAACGGCAGGAACTGTTGCTACAGGATTAACGTCAACTGATTTTATATGGACGAAAAACCGCACGGCTGGTGCTGGCAATCATTTTATTTTTGATAGTGTGCGTGGAACAACAAAATATTTAAGTTCAAATAGCACAAACGCAGAAGCAACAGATACTAATAGTGTAACGGCATTTGGAACAGACAGTTACACAACAGGCAATTCAACAAACACAAATGCTACTGGCGTGACTTATGTAGACTGGTGTGCAAGCCTTCCAAGCGATGAAGTAAACACATCTGGAACAATATCTACAACGTGGAAATACAACAGCACGTTAGGTATGGCTACAGGTGTTTACACAGGTAATGGAACAGCGGGTGCAACATTAGGCTTGCCAACAATAAACGGTAAAGCGCCTTCTATGTTGCTTTGTAAATGTCGTTCAAACACTGGTGGCTGGCAGGTTTACCATAAAGACTTAACTAGTGCGACATACAGATTAGAACTAGATTCCACGGCTGCTGAAAGTTCTGCTTCAACTATATGGAACAGCACAGCACCAACAAGTTCTGTTGTTACTGTTGGCTCTGCGGCAGACACAAACGGTTCTGCTCGTACATACGTAATACACGCTTTTTGGGAAACAGACTTTTGTAAGATTGGAACATACGCTGGTAACAGTGACGACAAAACAGGCTTCATTAATTTAGGTGGTCGTCCAGTATGGTGGTTGAGCAAGTCGCACACTAATGCAGGGCAAGAGTGGCTTGTGTTTGATGAACAACGCAATACATACAATCCAGTTAACACAAAGTTGGAAGCACATAGTAGTGCAGCAGAAACAACATCAACAACGTTGTCTCATGACTTTACGGCTAACGGTATTTCGTTCCAGCAATCAAGTGCTAACGGAGCAATGAACTACGGCACAGGTTCACACAAATATATCTACCTAGCGTTCGTTCAACCAAACACAGCAAACGAGGTAAACGCACGTTGATAAAGTACATAAAATATTTGTTCAAAGTGTGTAACGAGCAGTCGTGCGGAATGTGCAGAATGTTGAATTGGTGCCCAATACAAAAGATCAAACTAACGGAGCGAAAGGAATGATGGATGTAGAGACAATCAAATGGGTTGTTGTTGTGCTTGTCTTTCTAGTTGCTGGCTTTGTAGGGCGTATATGTAGACGCATAGAAACACTTGAAAGCAATTATGCAAAACTTGAGGAGCGAAAGGAATGATGGATGTAGAGACATTGAAGTATGTAGCAGGCGGGCTATCCGTTTTGGTTTCTGGGTTAGTAGCGCGTCTATATACGTCCTACAGGGAACGCATACTTACACTTGAAAACAAATACGTAGAAATGGAAAAGCGCATGGACACAATAGAAAAAGAATTAATTCTAGCAAAAGAGCAACGTGCTAATGGGCATGCTTTGCTTGAAGACTTAAGCAAGGAATTGAAAGAGCATATGAAGCATGAGGAAACAATAGAGGCTGCATTACGCGACGATATAACCACTATCAAAATTGCACTTGCTAAACTTACAAACTAACAAACAGAAAAAGGAAAAAACACAATGTCAACAGTTGGAAGTAGATCATTAGTAGACCCAAAAATAGTAAAGCAGTTACGTGAATTGTATCTAAATTACTTCAATCAAGAAGTAGATGTAATACACATGATTGCAAGCCAACCATTACCTAAGCCAGATGAAAAAGATTTCTTTAAAGACGTAACATTTAGAGGCAATGCAATGCGTACACAAATGAATGTTGTTAAAGAATGTGCAAGAGGCATTACAGCAGACGTTGAGGAAACAGGTAATAGAAGTGACTCAAAGAAAGCAGACACAGCAAACGTCTTGGAATTAGTCAAACAACGTTTAAATCAAGATGGCATTAACATTGATGAAGAGATTAAAGCAAACAACGTTGCTGAAAAAGAAGAACGTGGCAGACGTATTTCAAAAGCACTTAAAGAAAAGAACACAAAGAAAGCAGAAGAAGAACAACGTAAAATGAGCAAAAGGGATACAGACATAAAGAGACATGGAAGAACAGCAATATAAAAAAAGTCCATTTGAAGACCTACCAAACTATATGCCCTTTAGGGAATTTGTTGATTTTTACAATGCAACATTTGAATACGATAAAGAAAAAGTAGCAGCATATTTAACTGGAAAGATTGGGCGTAGCAGATCAACTCCTAAAGCACATACTGAAATAGCAAACTGGATTGAATACGATAAAAACATAAAGCGTTCTAAGCGTGTGCTTATGGGTTATAGGCACTTAGGTAAATCATACTTCACACAGCTATACATTATATGGCGTTTAATGATGGACCCTAATTGGACTGTTATGGTTATATCAGCAGCATCAGGCGTTGCAGAACGTAACGTTGAAACAATTAGAGCAATTATTGAAGTAAACCCATTAACACAGCATTTGTTAGATGGTGATGAAGGATGGCAGTTAAGAAAGTTTACTGTTAAGCGTTCAAGTCCAAAGTCTAATCCATCATGTATTATGAAAAGTACGGAAGGACGAATTACAGGCAACCACGCTGACATGATCATAGCAGACGACATTGAGTTACCTGAAAATGTTGTAACGCTTAAGTCAAGAGAAGACATTAAAAAGCGTGTAGCAGAAATGTCTAAAATATCACAATGCCATTTAATGATTGGTACTCCACATCATGAAGACAGCATTTATGATTATTTGGATATAACAAAGCACTATGAAATTAAAAAGTTCCCATTATTAAAGGCGGGTTATGTAATTGAAGATGGTAAAATTATAAGTGGTGAAACAAACGCACCTGAAATGGATCATGACTTAGAATGGGCACGTATGCAGTTGTTTGAGTGCTATACGTTTGGTGAGTTTGAGTCACAGTATCAACTAAAGAATGTTAAGTTTAGTAAAACACTTATAGATGTTGACGACTTAGTAGCGAACAAAACGTTTACAGAAGACATAGTAGTTGAAGACGACATTATTGATTTTGAAAACGGAGACGTAATTCATTATTACATTAAGGAAGAACGTATCAAACAAATGGTTATTGCATGGGACCCTGCTTATGGTAAAGAAGGGGGCGATGAAAGTGTGCTTGCTGTTCTAGCTAATACATATGATGGAAATATATACTTGTTTGATATTGTAGACTTGCCATCTTACAACGTGCACACAGGATCATTCCAAGCACAGTGTGAAATGATAATTGATACATGTCGTAAGTACCACACTAAGCACATCGTTGTTGAAGAGAACTTAAGCCCAATGTTAAAGACAGAGTTGAGACGTGTTGCAAAGGAAAAGAAAACACACATTCTTATTAAAGGTGTTTACAGGGGTAGGGGAAACAACAAAGAGGAACGTATAGCAAGAGCAATTGAGCCAGTATGCAAAGTAGGTAGGCTATACATACATGATCGTGTTTGGTATAAAAGCCAACTTAAGATACAGTTAGATCAATTGGGTTACAGTGCAAATGATGATGCTGTGGACGCACTTGCAACTGCACTAGATGAATTAGTACCGCAAGCAATACACAATGATTATGAAGCTGATTACAATGTGATTGAACGTACAGGAGAAGCACACACACTCATGTACAAAACAACACTTACAGGCTTTGCATAGTGGTGCCGGATACAGGAATTGAACCCGTGACTTCCAAATTACAAATTTGGCACTCTACCAACTGAGTTAATCCGGCATTTCACTATACAGATTTTGTAAGTATGCATTGTAACCACATTCTTACAAAACTTACAACCCTTTGAAAAAACTAATAAAAACAACAAACTAGAAAATTATTACAAATCAGGTGCTCTACCAACTGAGCTATAGCGGCATAAATTACGGTTTTCGTAATTTCTCCGGATCATATACCTCTCTCACGCCTTTACGGCAAGTATGCAATCGTGGCTAAATCGATTGTCCCGAACCAAGAGGTGTCATCATGGCCGCCAAGTCCCAGTTTTCCGATATTCAAGCCTGCGTGTTCGATGCGTACGGAACCCTGTTGGATGTCAATGCAGCGGCTAAACGATGTCGGGGAGATTTGGGCGATCATGCAGGCGCCCTGGCCGAGATTTGGCGCGCGAAGCAGCTGCAATACACGTGGCTGTCGAGCCTAATGGGCCAACACAAGGATTTCCGCGATTTGACCGAGCGCGGCCTGGATTACGCCCTGGAAAGCTTAGGCCTTCGGGACGACGCGCTGCGCACGAAGTTGTTGGAGCTTTACGAAGTTCTTGACGCGTATCCGGAAGTCCCGGATATGCTCGTGCAACTCAAACAAGCGGGCATGAAAACCGCGATCCTGTCCAACGGCACACCGGGGATGCTGGACAGCGCCGTGACGGCTGGCGGCATCAAAGACAGCTTGGACGTGGTGCTGTCGATTGAAGACGTCGGCATCTTTAAACCGGACCCCAGGGTGTATCAATTGGCTGTGGACCGTCTGGGCGTGGCGAAGGAAAACGTCTGTTTTGTCTCGTCCAATGGCTGGGACGCCACGGGGGCTGCGGCGTTTGGTTTTCAGGTGGCTTGGGTCAATCGGGCCGGGCTGGTGAAAGAAAAGCTTGGTTTCGAGCCGAAAATCGAATTGAAAGATTTGACCAGCTTGGCGGAGCTGGTGGTTTAATTTCTTTTGTCACGTTCGTGTCAGGTGAACCTGTTTATAAATGAAAATTCGCATAGGATTGTGTGTTCTTAGTCCTTATACTACCTCAAATTGAGCCCCGTAAACACGTAGTGCATTCATGAAAATCCGTTTCAACATCGGCATTATTTCGGCGATCTTGCTGTTCATTACAGCCATGACGGCGGCTGTGCTGACCAGTGTTTGGGTGGTGAGCTCTGAAACGGCGGAAATGTCGGCAAGCTCAACCTTCAACGGGGCTTCCGGGCGCGCACGCGAACGGGTGGACCGTCTGTTGAACGAAGTGTTGGTGTTGGCGAATTTAGGTGCCACCCAAGACGACATGACGCGCTTTGCGGGGGATGGGTTAAACGCTCCGTCTCTGCCGTTGATGTACACAGCACTTTCCGCCAACCCGGAACTCTATTCGCTGTATTATGGATTTGTTGACGGACGCTTTTTGCAAGTCATTGCGACACATGACGACCGCGATGTGATTGCGGCTCATCAAGCCCCTGAGGGCACCAGCTGGATTGTGCGCGCCATTTTCGGCGCGCGCGAAAAAGGTGCGCATGTTCAAACGTGGACCTTTTTGGACGCGGGCTTTCGTAAGCTGTCGACACGCCAAGAGCCGTTGCCGAAGTACGACCCACGCGAACGTCCTTGGTACAAAGGGGCGATGGTTGGCGGTGAAGCGGCGCATGCGCAGTTGAGCGAACCTTATGTCTTCAGTTCTTTGCAACAACCCGGCATCACCGCGTCGCGTGTGCTGTCCGGTGGGCATGGCGTGTTTGGTGTTGATCTCACGCTGACCTCATTGACGCAGTTTGTCTCAAAGCTGGAAATATCCGCCAACGGCGGGCTGGTGGTGTTGGATCCCGCAAGGCGGGCCATTGCGGCGTCCTCTGAATTTGGTTTGTCGGAGCCTTTGACGCCGTTGTACGACTTGGACAGCCATCTGGCTCAAGCGCTCAATGCCAACCGGGGGAAGGGTCTGCCGGGCAAGCTTCTGCTGATTGATGAGGGCGGCGAGACCTTGTTGGCGCAACAAATGAATTGGACCGTCGGCGGGGTAGAGCTGCAAATCTGTGCCGTCGCCCCCATGACGGACTTCACGGATCATATCATCGATATGCAAATGCAAATCGTGTGGTTGTCCTTGTTGGGGCTCGCAACTTTTGTGTCTGTGGCTTTGTTGGTGTCCAACCGTATGAGCAAAAGCGTAGCCAATTTGGCTGAAGATGCCGAGCGTGTGCGCCGTTTCGATTTTTCCGGCGCGCCACCCCGGCCGTCAGTCATTTTGGAATTTGACCAGTTGGGCAAAGCGTTCACACGCATGAAAGAAGACTTGGCCTCTCACACTCAAGCCTTGGAAGTTGCGGAATCCAAGTTGAACCGTTTGGTCACCCTGGGCGTTGCCATGTCGTCGGAACACAACACCGACAAGCTGGTCGAGATGATTTTGCGCGGCGCCAAAGAAATCACCCATGCGGACGGCGGCACCGTCTACATCATGAACGACAACAAGCAGCTCGAATTTAAAATGATGCTGAACGATACACTGGATGTGGCCTTGGGCGGTGAGTCAGGTGATGCCATCACCGTGCCGCCAGTGGAGCTGTTCGATGAGAACGGCAAGCCCAACCGCCACAACGTCGTCTCTTATACCGTGCACACAGCCAAGACCATAAATATAGCCGATGCCTACCATCACGAAGGCTTTGATTTTTCGGGGACACGAAAATTTGATGAGAACAACGACTACCGATCCAAATCATTCTTGACCGTTCCGTTGCGTCCGCGTGGCGGTGAAGTGATCGGGGCTGTGCAGTTGATCAACGCGCTGCCGTCCGGCACCAAAGATGCGAACGAAGCCATCGCTTTCTCGCCGGAAATGCAGGACATGGCCGAAGCTTTGTCCGCCCAAGCGGCGACGGCGCTCTATAATTTGAGCTTGCTGGAAGACCAAGAAAAGCTGATGGATTCCTTTATCCAGCTCATGGCCGGCGCCATCGACGCCAAGAGCCCCTATACCGGCGGACACTGTGCGCGTGTGCCCGAGCTTGCCATCATGTTGGCTGAAAAGGCCTCCGATGTGTCCGAAGGTTCGTTGGGTGAATTCTATTTTGAAAACGACGATCAATGGCGCGAATTCCGCATTGGCGCGTGGCTACACGACAGCGGCAAGGTCATCACGCCGGAATACGTGGTGGATAAAGCGACCAAGCTGGAAACCATTTACAACCGAATCCACGAAGTGCGCACGCGGTTCGAAGTTTTGCTGCGCGACGCGCAGATAGCCAGGCTTGAAGCCATCGCGGGTGGTGCGGATGAGGCTGAAGCCGATCGTGCGTTTGAACAGGAAAAAGCTCAGCTCTTGGACGACTTCCACTTCCTCGCCGAAATCAATGTGGGCGGGGAGCACATGGAAGACGATGCGTTGGAGCGCTTGACCCAAATCGCGTCGCGCACCTGGATGCGCAACTTTAATGACCGTATTGGCCTGTCCCATGGTGAAATGTTGGTGCTGCCGGACGAAGAGCAATCGTTGCCGGCTGTCGAAAAACTGCTGAGCGACAAAAAACGTCACATCGTCGCCCGCGACCGCGGCTTGCACGATACATACGAGAACCTGGACTTCAAGGTCGACATCCCCGAACACCTCTATAACCGGGGTGAGATGCACAACCTCTCGGTCACGCGCGGCACCTTGACGATAGAAGAGCGCTTTAAGATTACCGAGCACATCATGCAAACCATAGCCATGTTGGAGCGCTTACCGTTCCCCAAACACTTGGCGCGCGTCCCTGAATATGCGGGTACCCACCACGAAACTTTGGGCGGCACGGGCTATCCGAGGAAGCTCACCAAAGACGAGCTTTCGGTGCCGTCGCGCATCATGGCCATCGCCGACATCTTCGAAGCCCTCACGGCGTCCGACCGCCCGTACAAGAAGCCGAAATCCCTGTCCGAAGCGATCAAAATCCTCAGCTTCTTCAAAAAAGACGGCCACATCGATCCGGACTTGTTCGACCTGTTCCTCACCTCCGGCGTCTACCGCGAGTACGCGGATCGGTTCTTAGGACCTGAGCAACTGGACGATGTGGATGTTGAGGGGTATTTGGGCTAACGCCCTTGCCATCACCCCCTGATCAAGTCCTGCCTCGATGCTGAAGAGTGATGTAAACACACCGTCGCTCCCGTGAAAACGGGAGCCCAGGGGCGGTGCAGCACAGTCTTCGTGTCGCCCATGGATCC
>NZ_JBAHUR010000013.1 GCF_036689815.1 Magnetovibrio sp. PR-2
ACAACGGTGATATCTGTCTTTGGTTTCCTTGGCATGGGATGGCTCCTTTCTTTGCAGGTCAATCACTTACAGTATAACCTACTGGCTGTCGGGAGCAGCCGGTCCATCCCAATAGCAGCTGTTTCTAAACACCTTAACCTAATCAAGGGGCGCCTTATCCTATTCACGCATGTGTGCTACAATAAAACGGGTAATTTCACAGTAGAGGGAGATGGTGATGCAGAGCGCTCAAAGTGAAGTAAATCTCGGATTTACCGACGAAATCTTTCCTGAGGGAACACACATCTGCCAAGTTTACGCTGATGATGAGGAAAGAGAAGAAGCCATACTCAAATATATCCTCTCTGGCGTGAAGGGTCAGGAACGCACGGCTTGTTTCACTGATAAAACTGGGCAAGAAAAAGTTTCGACTTTTTTTGCTGAACACAATTGCTGTTGTTCTTCAGCACAGGAACACGGCAACCTGCTTATGTCTGGTGCTCAAGACGTTTATTTTGAAGGTGATGAGTTCAATCCTGACCGCATGCTTAAGCTTCTCACTGAGTTTTACGAAAGTTCCAAAGCTGATGGGAAGAGAGCCCGGGTCATCGGTGAAATGGACCCAAAAATCCATACCGTAGCCGGGGGCAATCGGCTTTTTGAATATGAGGCCCGGGTCAGTCAACTTCTCAGAACTCATCCAGTAACGTCAGTTTGCCAGTATAATGCGTCTGAGTTTGATGGAAAAACCATTATGGATGTCTTGAAGGTTCATCCTTTGATGATCGTCCGTGGAACAGTTGTTCGAAATCCATTTTTTGTAGAGCCAGAAGAGTTTCTGGCGAGCATTTGAGATAGCTTGTGAACTCATACACTGATCTTGAACCTCGATTTTTAGCACAGCTGCTCTTGATCCAAAATATGGCTGCATTAATGGATCAAAGCGAGCAGTTGTTCGAATTCGTTTGCAGAGGATTGCAGGATTTCCCAAGTGTTAAGAGTGTTCGCCATCACTTGAGCTCAACCTCACCTTTAGCCCATGATTGCGTAAAGCGCATACCTTGCAAGCATGGCAATCTCGACTACGGTGTGTTTGAGGTCGAGACCTTTGAGGTTGATAAATTTAGTCCATACATACCTTACGTCATGAATATGGCGAATATGACCGCCGTCATTTTGGCAAATAAAGCCCACGAAAAACAAATGCAATTGGAACGAAATCAATTCTTTGCATTATCACAAGATATGATGTGTATTGCGGGCAGGGATGGGTATTTTAAAACGCTAAATGATCAATGGACAAACATCCTTGGTTGGTCTTCTGAGGAGATCGTCGCCAAGCCGTTCATCGAATTTGTCCATCCAGATGATGTAAAAAAAACAAACGCGATTTTCAAACAACACGTTGAAAACGGGCTCCCCATTCTTGATTTTCAAAATCGCTACCTTTGTAAAAACGGTGAGTATCGTTGGTTGGATTGGTCATCGACTGCAGTTGGGGGGAACCTATTCGCCGTTGCCCGAGATGTGACCGAGCGACGCAAAACAGAAGAAGAGCTGGTGCAAACCAAAGATGCGGCGGAACGGGCCAATCAAGCGAAATCTGAATTTTTGGCCTCAATGAGCCATGAGCTGCGCACACCTTTGAATGCCATTTTGGGTTTTTCTCAGATGTTGCAATATGACCCTCAAAAGCCATTGTCTGGCACCCAAAGCGAATACATTGGCCACATCATCACCGGCGGAAACCACCTATTGGGGCTTGTGGATGAGGTGCTTGAGCTTGCTAAAATTGAAGCCCATCAGCTGACCATATTCATAGATGACGTCGATGTTCAGGATGTGGTTTCCCAGAGCGCCGCGTTAGCAGAGCCCCTAAGTATCGATAAAGGCATCTGCATTGTGAATAACACAGAAGGCAAAATCGAGACGAGCTTACGCACAGATCCAACACGATTTAAACAGGTCTTGTTTAACTTGTTGTCCAACGCGATTAAGTACAACCAAGATGGCGGTACTGTAACCATTGATGCCCAAGAAGTGGATGATGGATATCTTCGCATAACTATCTCTGATACGGGTATCGGCATTGCTGAAGAAGACCAAGACAAGGTTTTTCGAATGTTTCATCGCATTGGTGCAGACCCAACCATTGCGAGGGAGGGAACTGGGATCGGTTTAACCATTACCAAATCCATATTGGAACATATGGCGGGTCGAATTGGTTTTGATAGTGTCGTTGGTAAAGGCACAACGTTTTGGATTGAGCTACCCTTGGCCACAAACGAGGACGTCCTCATATGGAATGAAGCGATGGTCGTGGGTGTTGAAGCCATTGATGACGACCATAAATTTTTAATCATGTTATTAAATAAGTTGGGCAGCCAAAAACTTGTCGGTGATGAAATTGATGAAATTGTCGAACACCTTATCGATTACACCCACTATCACTTCCGGCGTGAAGAAACCATTATGGAAGTTTGCTCTTACCCCAGTCTAGAAGAACACCGCACAATTCATACGTCCATAGCAGATAAGTTGAGTAAACTCGCTGACGAGTGGATGGAAACAAAGGACCTCAGCTTAATCCAGAGCTTTCACAAGTTCCTGATGAACTGGCTTTTTGAACACATCATCTACGAGGACAAAAAAATCGAAGGGCACACCAAGGGCAAAAAAAGGGAAATCAAGCTTGCTCTTGATGCATTGGCTTCAATTGACGGAAGAGATAAAAGGCTGAGTGTGTAGGTCTGCTTAGGGTCAAAAACAGCCAAATTTGACCTTTAAATCTAAGTTCTGAATTAGTGTGAACAGCTGACATTTAGCTGTGTCAATTCGAAAAGCGGACATTATGGCCCGTTACACTTGTTCCATTAAGGCCGCGTTGGCACGAACGAGTTTTGTGCTAATTTGTTTGGCAAAGCGACTCTCAAGTTCATGGCGGACAGTCGGGTTTCGGACAAGAAACTTTTCGAGGTCACCAAGATTGAGTTCAAATATACGCGTTGGCTTGGTCGCGATCACAGTTGCAGAAGCAGGCATGCCTGTCAGGCAAGACATTTCCCCAACCAGGGAGTTGCCTTCAAGGTGCGCAACTGATTTTCCGCAAACGGTTACCTCCGCATATCCTTCAAAAATATAAAATAGGGATGGTGGAGTTTGCCCTTCTATTGTCAGGGCAGTGTCGGGTGGAACTGTCTTCCACGTTCCCACATCCAGCAATTTACGCGAATAAAGCTTGTCCAGGTTGGGGGAAGCGACACCTATAAAGGCCAGTTCTTCAAAATTGAATTTGATCCGGTGTGTAAGAATATAAAACCTGATTATACCGAATACGCTAATCGCAATGTATGTGACTTGAATAATTGCCGAAGAAAGATTGAAATTGTTTACGAGGCTCAACAGAACACAGGACGCGGCAACGGTGTTTAAAGTTGCGTACAGGTATCCTTGACCTTTGATTATTCCGGCTTGCAAAGCAAAATAGGAGCCGATGTAGAGGATAACACCAACAATCCCCATTAGATCGCCCCATGCAATTCCTTCTGCCAAACTCATCGCATTGCCCCCAATATTTGGTTGGTTTTTCGCTTGTTCAAAGCTTCATTTAATTGCTCATCTTATGCAAGAATTTAAAGCCAGACAAATGACAGGTATGGGCTAAAGGCTGATAAGAATCGCCCGTTTTCTGCGAGTCCGAGTCCAGATCTTAAAGTTCACCTTCATTCCCCCTTTCGCGCCCCCTTTCACGGAAGTTCGCAGAGCTTCTAAAATATGCGTCAACCTTTCGGCAGGTGTCGTTCGACGGCTTTGATGACCTTATCCGATGTCGGGGACGTCGGGGTGGAAAACCAATCGACCAAATCTCCGTCGGGTGCGATGAGATATTTGTGAAAGTTCCAGCGTGGCTTGGCCAATGCACCGAGCTCGCTCGCTGCCCAGGCATAAAATGGGTGGGGACGATCGCCGCGGACTTTGGTTTTTTTTGTCAGCGGAAAGTCGACGTTGAAGTTAACGGCGCAGAACTGTTTGATCTGCTCTGCAGTTCCGGGCTCTTGCGCACCGAAGTCGTTCGACGGCACGCCCAAAACCACAAGCCCTTTGTCACGATAACGATCCCAAAGGGCTTGGATCTCTTCATACTGATGCGTGAACCCGCACTTGGATGCGGTATTGATCACCATGACGGCCTTACCGGCAAAGGTGGACAGGGGCAATGGATTTTCATCAATATCTGTGAACTTGAAATCATGAGCATTTTGACCTGCCGCATGTGCCGTGACAGGGACCATGACGGAAACGGCCATAAGAAATTTTCTGAGCATTGCAAACCTCCTGATTGTCCCTGTGTACGCCACTGACAAGGCTTCAGATCACATGCCGGTAAAATACTGAACCAAACGCGGCATCAATTTGTTGAAGCGCAGAGGTGCTTCGGTTGCAACCAGACAGATGCAGTCTTCATCCGTGTCGGCAATGGGTTGATGATGGGTTTCATCGTCCAGGTCCGCAATGTCGCCTGAGGTAAAGCGCCCGATCTCATCGCTAAAAGAGCCTTGCAGAACCATCGTCAGCTCCATGCCGTCATGGGTGTGCTCTGGGATGGTAACGCCAGGTGCGATTTTGAGAAGGCACAACGTACCCGACCGGGGCTGCATCCCCGCCAACGCATAGGTCTTAATGCCCGGCGCCATAGATTTCCAGGCAATGTCGGACAATCGTTTCGGCACGTAAGCCTGCAAGGGTTGAGGGATATTGGAAGAGGACCGTTCTGGAAGCGTTGCTGGATGAGGACGATCTTCTTGTTCACCCAGCTGGCCCAAGACCCGGTCCAAAGCGTTGGGGGCCAGAGATTGTACCGGACTTTGTTCCAGCTCGGCACCGCCGATGGCTTCCAAGACGAAGAGCTTCTCGCGACACTTGGGGCACACGGCCAAATGTGAGGCAATCACCAACGTCATGCTTTGAGGCAGATTGCCCGCACTGTACGACATCAACGTCGCGTCAGAGAGGTGATGATGAACGCTCATGCTTTCCCCCCTTCCAAAACACGGTTCGCGACGTCAATCGTTTCGCGCAGCTTTGTGAAGGCCAAGCGCATACGCGACTTCACAGTTCCAAGGGGGAGGTCCAGTTTTGTCGCGATCTCGCCGTGGCTCAATCCATCATAAAAAGAAAGGTGAATGACTTCGGATTGGTCTTGCGGCAAACGGCTCAAGGCTTTGCGCATCATGTCGCCCGTTTGGTCGCGCGACACGTGCTCTTCGGCGCTGTCGCTGTCGTCGGCCATGGTGGAGAAGTCATAGTCATCATAGTGGTAATGCGTGTCTTTGCGCAAAACATCAATGCGCAAGTTCCGGGCAATTCGGAATATCCAGGTGCTGGCTGCGGCTTTGCTTGCGTCGAACAGCTTTGCTTTACGCCAAACTTGAATCAAGGTTTGTTGTGCCAGATCTTCAGCCATGGTGTCGCTGCATCCCAACTTCAGTACATAAGATTTCACACGCGGTGCAAAATGCGTGAACAAGTCGCCAAACGCGGCTTTGTCCTGATGGTCCGCCACACGAACCAAAAGCGCGGTGAGTTCTGCGCTGGTTAGTGGCGTCGCCGCCGGATCCGTATAGGCCTGTTTTTGTGACATTTTTTCCAAAAGTCCATACATCAGGGCGGCTATGTATCCATTACGCATACAGCAGCATGTTGGATCACTTGCCGTTCGAAGTTTTTATAGACATGAGGACCTAAGGGCCGATTTCAATTGTTTTCAGCGCGTGTGATCCAAATCTCTATTTCAAGCGTACGGAGTGCAAAGACGGAGAAACAACATGCCTGACCAACACTCACCCCATCGTTTGAAGATCGCTGTCGTCGGCACCGGTATCGCTGGAATGTCTGCGGCTTGGTTGTTGTCGCAAAACCATGACGTCACCGTATTTGAAAAGGATGACCGGATTGGCGGACATACCAACACGGTGGATGTGAACGGCCTGGGTGTAGACACCGGATTTATCGTCTACAACGTTGCGAATTATCCAAACTTAATCGCCCTGTTCGATCATTTGGGTGTCGCAACCCATGAAACAGACATGTCATTTGGTGTGTCGGTTGACCAAGGCGCGTTTGAATATTCTGGCGGAGATTGGGCAGGCTTATTCGCCCAAAAACGCAATCTCTTGCGCCCACGGTTTTGGGCAATGGTGAAAGATGTTTTGCGTTTCTATCGCGATGCCCCGGATGCCATTGTTGACGATCCCGACGACAGCGTGACGTTGGGACAATATCTAGACATGAACGGCTACTCCCAAGCTTTCCAACGCGATCATCTGTTACCCATGGGCGCGGCGATTTGGTCGACCCCGGTCGATACCATGTTGGACTACCCTCTCAATGCCTTTTTGCGGTTTTGTGACAACCACGGACTGCTGCAAGTGTCCGACCGCCCACAATGGCGCTCTGTGGTGGGCGGCAGTCAAGCGTACGTGAAAAAGCTCACACAAGGATATGCAGACAAAATCGTCACCAACGCAGCGGTGAGCAAAGTGACTTCGAATGCTTCGGGTGCGACTGTTGAAGTCCGCAATGGCATCGTGCATCACTTCGATCATGTTGTGATGGCGTCACATGCGGACCAGAGCTTGCAGATGCTGGAAGATAGCGACCCCGCCGAGCGCAAACTTCTGGAAGCGTTTTCCTATCAACCCAACAAGGCCATTTTGCACAACGATGCCAGTTTGATGCCGAAGAACAAAAAGGCCTGGTCAAGCTGGAATTATTTAAGCGAAAGCCAAAATGGGGAAGACAGCGTGTGCGTGACCTATTGGATGAACCGTCTACAAAACTTGGACACCGACACGGATTATTTTGTCACACTCAACCCCACGCACATGCCTGCTGAAGGCACGATCCAACGCAGCTTCCTGTACCACCATCCCATGTTCGACCGCAAAGCCGTCGCGGCACAACGGATGCTGTGGAACATTCAAGGCCAACGGCGCTTGTGGTTTTGCGGCAGCTACTTCGGGCATGGCTTTCACGAAGACGCGTTACAATCTGGCCTGGCTGTTGGCGAAGCCTTGGGTGGCGTGCGTCGTCCCTGGTCGGTCGACAATGAAAGTGGGCGCATCAATTTGCCCGTCAACTGGCCACAGTTGATTCAACAAGTCCAGGATGCAGCGTGATGAAAGCGTTTCGCTCAAGGCTCTATGAAGGCCGGGTGTTTCATCAAAGATACCGTCCGCGCAAGCACCGCCTGTCGTATCGCGTGTTTTCCATACTGGTGGATTTAGACGAGCTGGAAGAACTCGACCGCGCACACTGGATGTTTGGCTACAATCGCTTTTCTCTGCTGTCCTTTTGGGACAAAGACTACGGCCCCGGTCAGAACCGGCCTCTCATAGACTATGTCCATGCGACCTTGAAAGCTGCGGGTATTGACCTAGACCGTGGCCGCGTCACCATGCTGTGCTATCCGCGCCTGTTCGGGTACGCATTCAATCCGCTGAGTGTGTATTACTGCTATGACGCCCAAGAGCAATTAAAAGTCATGCTCTATGAGGTCAGCAACACGTTCGGTGAGCGTCACACCTATTTGATTGAGGTTGAAGACGACGGTTCGAAAACCGTTCGCCAATCGTGCTGTAAAGAGTTTTACGTCTCACCCTTCATGGATATGAGCGGAGAATACCGCTTTCGTCTTTCTCAACCCAGCGACAACATCACCGTTTTGATCGATCAATGCGACGCAGATGGTGTGATGCTGAAAGCATCCTTCACAGGCCAGGCCCTCGACGTGAGTGATCGGGCTCTGGCTACGCTGGTTTTGAAGTATCCCTTCATGACGTTGAAAGTCATGGCGGGTATTCACTGGGAAGCTCTCAAACTCTGGCGCAAGGGCTTGAAGTTGTTTGACCGCCCCGCACCGCCCCTGTCCCCGATAACGCACGTACAATCCAAAAGTATGGAATCTGAAACATGAGCAACAATCCTATCGATATTTGTGCACCCAACCGTCACGTTGCACCGTCTAACCGTTGGGTCAAACAGATGGTGAAAAAGTTTTCCGGATTGCAGAACGGTCAGCTGACCATTGTGTTGCCCCGTGGTGGTCAAGTGCATTTGGGACAGGCGCAAAGCGGCGGGCCGCGCGCCACCTTAGAATTGAAATCTTATCGCCCGATATCCAAACTGTTGCTCAATGGCGAAGTGGCATTTGCACAAAGCTATATCGATGGGGAATGGGATAGTCCCGACCTAACGGCTCTGTTCGATTTTGCCCTTGCCAACGAAAAGGACGTCGCAGCCGATACCGCTGGGCATTGGGTTTCGCGGGCTTTGCACCGGGTGCGTCATCTTTTGAACCGCAATTCCAAATCCGGATCGAAGCGCAACATTGCGTATCACTATGACCTGGGGAATGACTTCTATGCCAAATGGCTGGACAAAAGCATGACGTATTCTTCTGCGTTATATGAGACGGGGGCAGAAACCCTGCGCCAAGCCCAGCACACCAAATATCAAGCCATCGCCGAGATGCTCGACTTGCAAATGAAAGACGAGGTTCTAGAAATTGGTTGCGGCTGGGGTGGTTTTTCTGAATTGGCCGCGCGTGATTATGGGTGTTTCATTCACGGGTTGACCTTGTCGCGCGAGCAATTGCGTTACGCGCAAAGTCGTTATCAGGCCGCGGGTATTGACCAACTTGCCAGCGCGTCCTATACGGACTACCGCGACAGTTCCGGACAATATGACAAAATTGTTTCCATCGAAATGTTCGAAGCGGTGGGTGAGGAAAACTGGGACACGTACTTTCAAACCGTCCAAGACCGCCTGAAACCCGGCGGCACAGCTGTGCTGCAAATCATCACCATTGAAGAAGACCGGTTTGAAACCTATCGCAAAGGTACCGACTTCATCCAACGCTACATCTTCCCCGGTGGTTTTTTGCCAAGCCCCAGCGCTCTGGAAGACGCTGTGAAGCGCAACGGCTTGACGCTGCAAGACACGCGTTTCTTTGGCAAGTCTTATGCACGCACCTGTGCCGCCTGGCAAAAGCAGTTCCAACACACCTGGAGCGAGATTGAGCCCATGGGCTATGACACCGCCTTCAAACGCATGTGGGAATACTATCTGTCCTATTGCGAAGCAGGCTTTAAGGCGGAGAGCGTCGATGTCGGCCTGTTTAAAATCGTCAAACCTGCATAAGACCCTCTATGCGCTACCGGCCTTTGTGTTGGCGCTGCCGACCATTCCCGTCTTTGTCTTGTTGCCGACGTTCTACGCCGACACGGTCGGGTTAGGGTTGGCCACGGTGGGTGGCGTGTTTTTGGGCCTGCGCATTTTGGATGTGCTCAGCGACCCCCTACTGGGCTGGCTGTCGGACCATATCCCCCGACGTTTTGCGAAACGCAAGCTGCCGATGGCCTTAGGCGGGCTGGTTGGCGCGCCTGCCCTGATCATGGTGTTTTCGCCGGGCGCGGACACAACGGCTGTCTACTTGATTGTATGGGGTGCGTTGCTCTACTTGGCTTGGACGGCTGTGCAAATCCCCTATGTGACTTGGGCGGTTGAATTGGACAGCGACTATGGTGAGCGTGCAAAGCTCAACGGCCTGCGCGAAGGCTTTGGCCTGTTGGGCATCTTGGGCGCAGGCGCCGCCGGTGTTCTGTTGGCCGACGTTCCCGAATTGGATCGCTTTCCCCTGATCGCCTGGGCCACGGTTGGACTGGGCGTGCTTGTTTTTGTGATTGCGCTGAAATTTGTTCCCGAAGGTCGCGTTGCGCCTGCCCCGCAAACCCAGGCCTTGAGCTTTCCCAAAGGCAATACCGTCTTTTGGCGGGTTTTGAGCGCGTGGTTCATCAACGGCTTTGCCAACGGCTTGCCTGCGGTGACGTTACCTTTGTTTTTGACCTATGTGATCGAAGCTGGCGAACAGGACAAAGCAGCATTGCTGTTCGTCTACTTCCTGTTTGCCGTGTTGGGCATCCAAGGCTGGGTGTGGTTGGCACGGCGACTAGGCAAGCACACAGTGTGGTGTGTGTCCATGGCCACGGCGTGTCTCGCGTTCGCTTGGGTGCCGTTCTTAGGTTCAGGCGATGTGGTGGGCTTTGGGGTCATCTGTGCGTTAACAGGCCTGACCCTAGGTAGCGACTTGGCCCTGCCCCCAGCCATACAAGCCGATTGTGCGGATTGGGATCGCCTGCGTTTTCGCCAAGAACGCACAGCGACCCTGTTTTCGTATTGGAGCATGGCGACCAAGTTGGCACTTGGTCTCGCGGTCGGCACCGCTTTTCCCGCTCTGGCATATTTCGGCCTTAGTGAGGACAGCGCAGTCGCTTCGGATACAGCGATTACAGCCCTTGTTGTGATCTACGCCGTTATTCCCATCGTATTAAAGACAATAGCCGTTTTGATGATGTGGCGCTTCCCCATCACCCAGCGGCGTCACGCCGCTATTCGGCGGGCATTGGAGCGTAGATCATGAAACCGCGTCTGAGCAGCTGGATCCTTGCGATCGCACTCACGGGGGCCTTAATAGGATGTACAAACATGAAACCCCAAGACTTTAGCCAAGCCACGCCAAAGTTTGACCTGTTCGATTATTTCCAAGGCCAAACCCAAGCTTGGGGTCTGTTCGAAGACCGCTTTGGCACCGTGCGCCGACAGTTCCGTGTGGACATTCAAGGCGAAGTCAACGGTGATCAAATCATCTTGGATGAGCACTTTGTCTACGCGGATGGTGAAACAGACCGGCGCGTCTGGCACATTTTGCAAACCGGGGACAATCAGTACGAAGGCCGGGCCGACGATGTGATCGGGCTTGCCCATGGACAGGCTGCGGGCAATGCGCTGAACTGGCGCTACGACCTCAAACTTAAAGTCGGCGAGAGCTCTTACACCGTTCATTTCAACGATTGGATGTTCTTACAAGACGGCGGCGTGATGATCAATCGGGCCCGTGTCAGCAAATGGGGTTTTGAGATCGGTGAAGTGACCTTGTTTTTCCTTAAAGCTGCAAACGACGCTTGATCAGCCCCAACGCACCGCCGATCAGCGGCAAGCGTTCATAGAATTGCTCCGCCCCATCCCAATGATCGACGTGCTCACACACCTGACCTTCTTCATCAAAATGAATTTCGCTCATGCCCGTGATTGGCCAATGCCCCAACGCGCGGACATGACCTTGAAACGTCCAGCGCAAAAACAACACGTCCCCATCCCAAGCTTGATGGGTCACAATGAAACTGGGGTTTTTGATGTCGGAGAGCGTCTTTTGCAAGAGCTTGCGCAGCTTGTAGATTCCGGTGAAGTCGTTAAACGGATCTTTGAAACGCACATTCAAACTGACAAACCCAGGCATAGCCGCGATGGTTTGCGGGGATAGGTTTTCGAACAAATGAACGTAGGCCTTCGCGTTTTCAGTTTTCATATACCAGCCACTTTTTTCATCAGTTTAAAATACGCCCAATAGGGCAAGGCTTTAAGCAACTTCATACGGCGCACAAACGGTGCGGGGAAGGCAATCTCAAAACGATCCGTTTCCAAACCGCGGCGCATGTTCAGTGCTGCGTCAAAGGGGGAAATCATGTTGGGCATCTCAAAGTCATTTTTGTCGGTGAGCTCGGTTTTGACGAACCCGGGATTGATGAGATGCACCGTAACAGCACTGTCTTGCAGTTCTGCACGTAGGCTTTCACACAGGGAAATCAAGGCCGCTTTGCTGGGCCCATACCCAGATGCATTGGGCAGGCCAATATATCCCGCCACGGAGGCCACCACCGCCAACTGTCCGGCGTTGGCTTTTAGTGTCGGCAGAACGGCTTGAATACAATTGAGGGTGCCAAAGTAATTCACCTCCATGGTTTGTCGAAAATCGTCTAACGTTGTCTCAGACGTCGGCCCCGGCCTGTAGTCCCCGGCATTGAGCACGGCGACATCCAAATCGCCAATGGCCGATATACACGCAGCAACGCCATCGGGGTCCGTGATGTCGCAGGGGTGTGGATGAATATTGGGCGCATAATCTGCAGCCGTCTTGAGCTTGTTCGGATTTCGGCCACTGATAAACACGTCCCAGCCGTCATCGGCATATATCCAGGCCAAGGCCTTGCCAATCCCGCTTCCGCCGCCGGTGATCCAAATGCGCTTCATCCCTCCGCCTCACAGGTCCGGCAGAGGTAGTGAATGGTCGAACCATCACGCGCTTTAAACTGAAGTTTGACCCAGCGACCTTTTTGGTCGTACCACACAGACGTGTCTGTTAAGTCACCATTATAGTCATAGCGCACAGCTTTGACGGAGCCATTGGGTAAGGGCAAAGTTTCTTGAGCGCCGCGCTGAATGCTTACCATATTGACGCGCCCCGTCAGCGTATTGAGGACCTTGTCGTGCCTCAGGACTTCTGCGTTCCAATGATTGGTCGACAGGATCGGAGTGCGTACAACGTCTTCGCCGTTGGGCCCCATGATCAGCAGTGCGTCGTTTTTGGCGATGGCGCTGACTTCAACTGTGTCGCTGCCATCCAAAACGCGAACATCGAGTTTTCGAAGCCGATTGTTGGACCAAGTTTCGACTGATGCGTAGTTGAACGCATAAACGGGAAAAACCAACACGAAGATTTCCAAAGTCATGTTGGACGTTACCTTGAGCTTTCCGTCCACCTTGGAGAACCGCGTTTCATGTTGCCCAACAACTTCGCCATTGCGCACAACATCAAAACGGATGGTGTCGCCATAGAGCCGCACGGGATCAATTTCAGCCCAGGCGCTGAAGGGCAGCAACATCAATATTAAGGCGGCAATCCAAGTGCGCATGTGCTGAACCTCTTTGATCAAGTCATGCCTTTTGTACGTCTGAAATCAGGCTTTGGATCAAAAATTGAGAAGCCCCCGAAAAACGGGGGCTTCTGGGGGGAGAGGTTTTGAAGTGCCTATGGATTGAGGCGATAGACTCTTACGCCTTGGTACCACCGGATTGAGGCGGATGGCTCCTGCGCCGAGCAACTCAACCCCGGCAAAAGTGCGCGAACAGTTCAGGGGGGGAGGGACTGCACGGGTGATGCGTCATTTCCACCGGGGTGAGTTGTATCCTTATTACGGCCCCGGTTTGCCTTTGGATCACCCTTGTTCCGTTTTTTTTACACGTCATGATCCAATCCAATGTGGTGTACGTAACACATCAGGACAGACCCACCAATCAAAAGGAAATCGTCATGTCCGAAACCACCAAAACAACAGCCTCGTACCCCCAAGACAACGCACATGAGGTGTCTCAACCACGCCAAGACAACACAGATCCAGATCTCCAATCACAACATGATGATTGGTCAGAAATGCTGGCGAACGCAGATAACTTTTATTGACCTGTCGAGCGTGTTGCTACCGTAGACCTGCCAAACAGGTCGGGCGCGTTCTCAAAGCACCTATCGTTCTGAGAACGTTCCCGACAGTGAAGAATAGATCGGCCCCGTCAGATACTGCAGCAACGTTTGTTGATCTGTGATGATCTGAACCTGAACCGTCATCCCCGGCACAATGGCGTACTGGGTGGTGTCGGACGTGATGGTCGCCTGATCCAACGCAATTCGCGTTTTAAAATACGCCGAACCGGTTTGATCTAAGAACGAAGACGCCGAAATGTGTTCCACCTTACCCGTGACGGAACCATGGCGACGTGCGTCAAAACCGCTAACCGTCACCTTAGCGTCTTGATCAACGGCAATGTAGCCGATATCGGACGGTTCTGTGCGGGCTTCAACGATAATCCCTTCTTCAATGGGAACAATCGTCATGATCACCGCAGCTGGTTCGACAACTGCGCCCGGTGTGTTGACCTGCAATCCGTTGACAATGCCGTTGACGGGGGAAACGATTTCCAAACGCTCCACCCGGTCTCTCAAACGTTTGAGGTTTTCCGACACTTCACCCAATTCGGAAATCACCGACGTCAGGTCCTCCATCGCGGTGTCGCGTTCTTTGGCATCGAGCTCTTTCAACTGGTTTTGAGCCTCTTGCACACTGCTGAGTGCCTGTCCGCGTGCGGCGACGGCGTCGTTGTAAGCACTTTCAATGCGTGAGAATTCAAGTTTAACCTTGTTCATTTCGACGCGCGATTCCAAGCCGTCTTTGAACAGGTCTTCGCGCACCTTCACGGTTTCGCGCATCAATTCCACCTGATCGCTCAGGCTTTTGACTTGATTGGCATAGTTGTCGGCGGATTGTTGGCGCTGTTCGATGCGGCTTTCAATCACCGCCTTTTGGCCAACGATACGCTCTTGCGTGGACTTCAAGGTATCAATGGCTTCGGCCACAAGTGCGGGGTGGGACGCGTTCAGCTCACTAAACTCAGGTGTTGCGCCGTCAATCTGCGCGCGCAAGCGTGTCTCTTTAACCTTGAGCGCGGCTTCGCGCGACAAAATTTGATCCAAGTCGGCCGTGCGCAGGGTTTGGTCGAAGCGCATCATCACTTGGCCCTCTTCGACCACGTCACCGTCCTTGACCAGGATTTCGGAAACGATGCCGCCTTCCAAGTGTTGCACCACACGGTCGTTACCACTGGTGACGACTTGGCCTTCGGCCTTGGCGGTGGTGGTGATGACCATATAATTGGCCCAAACCACAGAGCCCACCAACAGCGCAACAATCAACAAGATCGCCGCCAGGGCGGGTTTGGAGCTGCCGACTTCTTCCAAGACGTCTTCGCGCGACAGGTAGCGTTCATGAGCGGGGTGTACGCGTTGGGATGGGTGTGTCATGTCTCAGATCTCACTTCACGTTTTTTCTTGGGCGGTCTTCACAGAAGCGCGCATTTTATCGCGTTCCGCCAACACAGCTTCGGTTGCCCCGAACAGTTCCATTTGCCCATGATCCATGGTCAACAGTTTGTCACATAGACGCATATGACTGGGACGTTGGGTAATCATGATGATGGTTTGGTGCCCGCGCAGTTCTGCCAAAGTTTTCAAGAACGCACTTTCGTCTTTTTCGTCCAAGCCGCTGGCGGGTTCGTCCAAGATCAAAACAGGTGCGTCGCGCAAGAACCCGCGCGCCAACGCCAACTGACGCAAGAAGCCCTGGGGCACGTGGGCTTCCAAACCGTCTTTGAACGCCGTGTCCAAACCGTGCGGCAAAGCTTCGATTTTCGCCAAGACGCCTGCTTTGCGGCACGCTTCCTTAACTTCTTGAATGGACGCGGTTGGGTCGGCCAAACGCACATTATCCAAAATGGTGCCCGGAAAGGCGTGGTTGTATTGCGGAACGTAAGAGAGTGTTTGGCGCAAGGTGATGGGTTTGACTTGGCGAATGTCGATGCCGTCCAGGCTCACCGTGCCGCCCTGGGGTTCGTACATCCCCACCATCAATTTGGCGATGGTCGATTTGCCCGAACCGCTGTCGCCTGCGATGCCGATCAGCTCGCCGGGTTTGACCGTAAAGCTCAACCCCAAAAGCGCCGGATTGGCGTTTGCGGTATAGCGCATGCTGACGCGATCAAAGTTCACCTGGCCGTTGAACTTCAAAGCGCTCAGTTGATCGTTGTCGTTTTGGCTTTCGCGATCGTATTCCAAAATCGAGAGGAACTGCCCAAGGCTCTGGCGTGTCTGGTGAATGCGGTTGCCCAGACCAAACAGCGTTTGAATGGGCGAAAGCACACGCCAAACCAACATCATGGTGGCGATCAAAGCACCCATGCTTATGCCACCGTCCATGGCGCTCAACACACCAAAGACCAAAGTTGCCGCGCCTGCGACAATCATCAACAACTGCGCCATATCCTGGGAAACGGAATTGAGGCGGTTGACCTCTAAGTTCGCCCACGCGGCATCCGCCGACATGGTGCGGAAGCGATCCCCCCAAATACTTTCCGCGCCCATTTGTTTGACAGAACGCATGGACCACATCAGCTCCACCAAGAAGGCATGGCGTTTTGAACGTTGTTCGCCGGCACGCCTAATTTGGTTTTGCAATTTCGGCAAGATGATGAAGCTCAACACCAAATACAACAGGCCCAAAACCACCGGAATCAAAACCAAGGGACCGGCAATGATCGCAATGGCGATGATGAAGATCAGAGCGAACGGCAAATCCAAAGCCAAAGTCGCCAAGGGGCCACTGAGCAAATCGCGAAACGTTTCAAACTCACGAATGCGGGTGACTTGCCCGCCCACGGATGCACGCTCTGTAAAAAGCGGTGGCAAGTGTAGGACTTGATCAAAAACTTTGGAGCTGACGATATAATCGATCCGCGCCCCCACACGAGCCTGAACTTTTGCACGCCAAGCCCGCATGAAGATTTCAAACACCACGGCACCCAAAACACCGAAAACGATAAAGCGCAGCATTTCAGGTGAATCTTTGCCAATGACTTGGTCGTAGATCGCCATAATGGACAACGGCACAATCAACGACAAAATGTTGATAAAAAACGAAATCAACAAAGTGGTGCTGAACAGCCCCTTAAAGCGGCCAATCATAGAGCTCAACCACGTCACCGGGGTTTGTTGCACCGCCTGGCTTTCCTTTTCGACGGCTTGAACCAAATACAGATCACCGCCATGAAGGTTTTTAAACGTGGTGTTGCGTGTCGGTTTCCTGCCATCAAAGACGACAAATCCTTTATCGGTGTGTTCTAACACAATTGCCGGGACACCATCACTTTGGACCAGCAGACAAGGACATAAGCGATTATGTAAATCATCTCGCTTTTCATTCACCAAGATGGTTTTAAAGCCCAAGCGCGCGAGTGTGTTGCGCATATCTTCACTGTCGAGGGGCCGGTTTTGATAAGGACCAGCCTCGACCAACTGACGCGCGCTGCCTTCCCAATGCAGGGCATCCAGCAATACGGCCAAACACGCCGCCACCGGGTCCAGCGCCTTTTCACTGCCATAGCGATTGTGCATGGCGCGCAGCCAATTTTCCGGCAGATCCGATATCTTCATCTGATGGTAGGAAAGATTGCTCATGCGCCACCCTCCCCGCCCGGAGCCTGCAATTTTGTCACCGTTTCAGGCTCACTTTGATTTTGACGGTATTCGGTAATCCGTCCTCGGTCGATGGTCAAAACCTGATCGGCCAACGCAATCAAAGATGGGCGCGATGTAATCAACACCAGGGTCACTTTCCCCTTCATTTCAATCAGCATGCGGCGCAAACGTTTATCGGCTTCAAAATCAAAGACCGAGTTTGCTTCGTCGAACAGCAACAGCTTCACAGGTTTGGACAACGCCCGGCACAGTGAAATTTCTTGTTGAATACTGCCCGGCAATCCGACCGTAGCACTACTGCCGATGTTGGTGTCGAGCCCATCGGGCATGCGTGCAATTTCTTCATCGAGACCCAGCTTGTGCGCCACGGTGAGCGCCTCTGGCAGATGTTTTCGTTTTTGAAAGCCCGAAAGGTTGTCGCTGATGGTCCCGTCATACATCACGACATCTTGGCGGGCATAGGCGATGTCATTTCGTAACTTTTGAAAGTCGATGTGCGCGGCACTGTGTTCGCCAAACAACAACTCACCTTCGTCCACATGAGCCAATCCGGCCAAAGCATCCAAGACAACGGACTTGCCCCCACCCATGGGTCCGGTCAGCGCCACGACGGAGCCCGCCGGGATCTCCAACGAGAAGTTTTTAAGCACCGGGAAATCCGGATTGCCCCGGTGCACCGTAACCTCGTCAAAGCGGATCGGTTGCGACCAGTCGACCTCTGCCGGTTGTTCCCCACGGGGCAGCGGTTCCAGCGGATAGTTCATCAACGTATCCAGACGTTCCTCCGCCAACTTCAAGTTTTGCGATTGCATCCAAACGCCAATGATCCGGATCAAAGGCTGCACGGCACGCCCCGCCAACAGCGTTGACGCGATCAAAGCACCGCTGGACAGCGTTCCGTCCAACACCATCAGGCTGCCAAATGTGGCCACCGCCGCCATGGAAAGATTGGAAAACGCAGGCCCCAAAGAACGGCCAAGGGATGAAAGGTAGGCGTACTGTTCAACGGCTGTCGAAAGCGGGGCAAGCAAGCTTTGGTACTGACGATGCAGCTGCGCTTCAAGACCTAAGCCCTTGACCGTGTGAATGCCGTTGAGCACCTGGAAAATGAACGAATAGCGTTGCTCATCCAAATCCGCGCGGTGCTTGATGGCTTGGTCCAACTTGCGGCTTAGCCAAATCGCCGCGCCGAAGGCCAGCAAAACCACCGCCAGGGGGGCCAAAACAAGGTTGATATTGATGGCACCAATAATGCCCAAAAACAAAATCACAAACGGCAGATCGGAAAAAGACACCAAGCCTTGGCCCGAATGAAAATCGCGCAAGGCTTCAACCGATGTCATACGGTCCATGTGCGTTCCCGCGGGCTCGCTTTCATAGGCGTCCAAGCGGCTGTTCAACAAACGGTCGGCGGCACGTTGTGAAATGGCGTGTTCGAACCGCGCACCTTCCCAACTGGTGATGTGCGTGCGAAGCCCGCGCAAAACCGCATCCAAAATGATCGCGGCGGCCAAACCTGCAACCAGATAAGCGAATGTATTATAAGCAGAATTGGGAACGATTTTGTCGTAGACCTGCAAGATCACCAACGGCAGGGCCAAAGAGAATATGTTGATCGCCAACGAAGCCAATAAAACGTCATAGCGCCCTAAGGAGACCCGGAACAAAGATCTCAAAAACGAGGCGCGCTTCGCAGGTGCAGCATTGGTGTCGGAAGAAATCGACGACATGTCAGGCTTCTTTCAGCTTCGTTTGTTATCCTTTGCGAAATAGACAGCTGCCCCTGCCGGTATTTCATGTAATCAACCGCTGGCTTCGGATGAAAGAAACATGTGATGGACGGATTAGAGAGGCAAATGAACCAGAACTCAAGCCCTCTTTGCACGACTATGGACAATGGATTGGACGAATTTTAGTGTTTTGGTCCAAAACATTGCCAAATCGAGCAAGAAGGCTACATTTAATATGACTGGTGGGCGCCAGTTATGAGATAGAGAGGTCAAAATGACTCCTCCTGCAGATCACGGGACTGCCCCCGACGTTTCCATCGAGCTCTTTGATCTCGATCGAGCTGAACTGCCGGGCAGCGATGAAGAAATCATCGTATTAAACGCACCTGTCGAAACGGCCGATGAGGTGGACATCACAACGCCCAACCTTCATATGGGCAGCCACGATGAACGTCCTCTGATCGAACGCGACGAAGGCCACCGCACCCGCGTCGAACAGTCAGAAACCATAGACACCCGCGAGTTGGACCTCACCATTACACCGCAAATGGTGGAACAGGCGGGCGAACAGGGCGGCATTGTTGTCGTGCCTCTGCAACTTGGCCAGTTTTTAACGGATCCCGGCCACCAGCAAGTGACCTTGCACGGTGTCGGCGACGGCCCCCTGCCCTTTGGCGTGCGCAACGCCGACGGCTCCGTCACGCTCAAAGCCACAGAGCTCAATCGCGTCGCCATCAAAGTCGATGAAGACAACGCGGATGGCTTTTCCGTTTCCATTACCGTTGAACCGGACAACACCCGAAACGCGTCTGAGACGGATGAAACCGTCAACGTTGCTGGCGGTGACGATAGCGAAAGCGAAACGCTTGACGATCTCCCACCCAATCGCTTGGACGGCGAGGGCCCAGAATTTGGCGAACGCCCGCAACTCAATAACGAAGACAGGCCCGAAGGCCTCAATGTGCGCGAGCGCATCCGTTTGCGCCAACGCGAAGAAACCGAACAGCAAGACACCCAACAAACAGAATCCGGCCCGACCGACACCATCGCGTCCAGCCCGGAACTGTCTGTTTTGGACACCCAAGGCCTAGAAGACACGGCTATTGCTTTGGATGTTCAAGCCAAACTCACAGATTTGGATGGTTCGGAAAGCCTTTCCGTCACCATTTCCGGTGTGCCCACCGGCGCCCAACTGTCCGCCGGTACCGATAACGGCGATGGCTCATGGACCTTAAGCCCCGACCAATTGCAAGGTTTGACCGTCACGCCACCGCAAGATTCCCACGACGATTTTGATCTCACAATCGTCGCCACCAGCACCGAACGAGACGGCGGCGCAACGGCGTCACAAACCGCCGACCTGCATGTGCGCGTCGATGACGTGATTGACTATGTCGAAGTTGACGCCGGTACCCATCGTTCCGAACGCATCACGGGCTCGGAAGAAAACGAAAGCATTTCCGCAGGGGCCGGTAACGACACGGTTTCCGGCGGCGGCGGGTCCGACAAAGTCGATGGTGGATCCGGCCATGACCGGGTATACGGCAATGACGGGGACGACATTGTTTCCGGCGGCACAGGCAATGACCGCGTCTACGGCGGTACGGGAAGTGACCAAGTCAACGGCGGCGAAGGCGCTGACCGTTTGTATGGCGAAGATGGCAACGACACCCTAACCGGCGGTGCCGGCAACGACCAGCTGTATGGCGGCAACGGTGACGACACGTTGATTGTCGAAGGCACGGATTATGTTCATGGCGGCGCAGGGAACGACACCGTAAAAGCGGCAGACGACGGCGACATCACCCTGAGCAGCTTGTCGCAAAAGCAATCCATCGAAACCATTGATGGCGGCGAAACCGAAAGTGCCGTGCGCGGCACCGCCTCCAACAACACGCTGGATTTCCGCAACACCGAATTGAACAACATTTCCGAAATCGACGGCGGCGCGGGACATGACCGGATTTACGGTTCCGACGGCAACGACCGCATCGTCGGCGGGGAAGGCAACGATTCGCTCTACGGCGATGATGGTGATGACACGTTGGTGGTCGGCGACGGTTCTGACTACGTTGACGGCGGCACGGGCAACGACACGGTCGTCGCAGGCGACGATGGCGACATCACCCTGCGTGGCATCAAGAACGTTGAAACCGTTGACGGCGGCGAAACCGAAAGTGCCGTGCGCGGCACCTCGGCCAATAACACGCTCGATTTCCGCAACACCCAAATGAACAACATCTCCGAAATCGACGGCGGTGCGGGCAACGACCGAATTTATGGCTCCAGTGGCGACGACACTATAGTCGGCGGTGAGGGCAATGATTCGCTCTATGGCATGGACGGCGACGACACCTTCGTCGTCGGCGACGGCACAGATTATGTCGACGGCGGCACAGGTAACGATACCTTAAAGGCTGGAGACGACGGGGATATCACCCTCAGCGGCATCAAAAACATCGAAACCGTGGATGGCGGCGACAGCGAAAGTGCTATTCGCGGCACGGGATCCAACAACACGTTGGATTTCCGCGGTGCTAACATGACCAACATCTCCGAAATCGATGCCGGTGCTGGCAATGACCGGGTTTACGGCTCAGACGGCGATGACACCATCAAGGGCGGCACAGGCAACGACGGACTTTATGGTGGCGCAGGCGATGATCGCATCGTCGGTGGCGAAGGCAACGATTCGCTCTATGGTCAAGCTGGTGACGACACCATTGTGGTTGGCGACGGCGCAAACTATGTCGACGGCGGTTCCGGCAACGACACCCTGTCGGCTGAAGACGACGGCGATATTACGCTGCGCGGCATCAAGAACGTCGAAACCGTTGACGGCGGCGACACGGCGAGTGCCATCCACGGCAACAGCTCCAACAACACGTTGGATTTCCGCAACACGACGTTGAATAACATTTCTGAGATTGACGGCGGCGCGGGACATGACCGGATTTACGGATCCAGCGACGACGACAAGATTATCGGTGGTGCGGGCAACGACACGCTCTATGGCATGGACGGCGACGACACCTTCGTGGTCGGCGATGGCCAAGACTATGTCGATGGCGGCGCGGGCTCCGACACCGTTGTGGCCGCAGACGATGGCGACATGACCCTGCGTGGCATCCGCAATGTTGAAACTGTTGACGGTGGCGACAGCGCAAGCGCTATCCACGGCACCAACGCCAACAACTCGTTGGATTTTCGTGGCTCGACCATGACCAACATCTCCGAGATTGACGCAGGCGCAGGCAACGACACTGTTTACGGCGCTGATGGGAATGACACCATCAAAGGCGGTACCGGAAACGATCGTCTCTATGGCGGCGCGGGTGATGATCAACTCGTCGGCGGTGAGGGCAACGACAGTCTCTACGGCCAAGCCGGTGACGACACCATCGTGGTCGGTGACGGCGCAAACTATGTCGATGGCGGTTCCGGCAACGACACCTTGTCAGCCGAAGACGACGGCGACATCACGCTGCGCGGCATTCGCAATGTGGAAACCGTTGACGGTGGCGACACGGCCAGTGCCATCCATGGGACGTCCGCCAACAACTCCATGGATTTCCGCACCACGCAACTCAACAACATCTCTGAAATTGACGCGGGCGTCGGCAACGACACGGTCTATGGCTCTGGGGCCGACGATGTGATCAAGGGCGGTGCTGGCAACGACCGCTTGTATGGCATGGACGGCAACGACGTCATTCGCGGCGGCGACGGCAACGACCGCTTGTACGGCGGCGACGGCAACGACGTCATCCGCGGCGATGCGGGGAACGATATTCTCTACGGTCAAAACGGTGACGACACCTTCATCTTCGGTGAAGGCGGCGGCACCGACACCGTCAAGGGCGGCAGTGGCTGGTTGGATAACATCCACCTGGAAAACCATGACGGCAGCACGCCGATAACCGGAGATTGGGAATTGACGTTGAAAAGCGGGTCCATCGAAGAACAGGCTGATAATTACATCTCTCTGTCAGAAGATTCCGCAGGCACCATCCGATTTGATGATGGCAGCGAGCTGAATTTCGATGGCATTGAAAAAATTGACTGGTAAGATCAGGCCATACAAACACAAAATTATTGGACTGTATAAATGCTGAAATGGCTGTTTGGCGGCAATAAAGACCAAGCCGCAGGCGCACCCAAAGCGCCGTCCTACGAAGAAGCCCGCGACATCGCCGAACACGGTGACGCCGAAGCCCGCTCAAAGCTCGCCGAATGCGGCGACCTGCAACCAGAGCTTCTGTATTACTTCGCCACAGACAAGTCACCCGAAGTGCGTCGCACTGTAGCCAACAACGCGGCAACCCCCCTGCAGGCCGATAAAATCCTGGCCAAGGACCAAAGCACCGAAGTGCGTGTCGGCTTAGCCCAAAAAATCGGCAAGTTGCTGCCCGACCTCGAGCCGGACCTGCAAGACAAAGCCGCCGATATGGTGTTTGAGGTGCTCAACATCTTGGCCCAAGACACCATCACCGATGTGCGCAAGATCGTTGCCGATGAAGTTCGCACACTGGACAACGTTCCCAAACCCATTATCTCTATGCTCGCCAATGACGTGGATGACATCGTCGCAGCACCCGTGTTGGAATTCTCCCCCCTGTTGGACGATGACGATCTGATCGGGTTGATCACCAGCGGCATGAATTCCGGTGCGTTGAGCGCTGTCGCGCGCCGCAAAGATCTGGGCGAAGACGTGTCCGGCGCCATTGTCGACACGGGTGACGAACAAGGTGTGGGCGCACTGTTGGCCAACAAAACGTCGAACATCTCCGAAGCCTCGTTCGAAGATATTTCGCGCATGTCCGCAGACGTTACGTCTTGGCACGCCCCCTTGATCCACCGCCCGAGCTTGAGTGTCGACACCATCAAAAAGATCTCGAACTTCTTGAGCTCATCACTTCTTCAACAGCTTTCCGAACGCAACGACTTGGAAGCGGAACTGCAAGAAGAACTGTCCGAAGCCGTGCAAGGGCGCATTGCCGAAGAAAAGCTGGATCAAGACGACACGGAAATCAAAAAGATCCAACAAAAGGTCCAGCGCCTGCACGAAGCCAACGCCTTGGACGCGGATGCTGTTGTGGATGCGCTCAATTCCGGCGATTTGCCGTTTGTGGTTTATGCCCTGTCTTTGTTGAGCGAGTTGCCGCCTGACGTGGTGAAAAAAATGTTCACCTTGCAAAGCGCCAAAACCGTTCTCGCGATTACGTGGAAAAGCGGGTTCGACATGGACGTTGCTTTGGCGCTGCAAAGGGAAGGCGCAAAAATACCGCCCGGCAAACGCATCCAGCCTGCCGCAACAGGCGGTTACCCGCTGACCGAAAGCGATATGGAATGGCAGTTGGATTTGCTGTAATGCTAAGGGATGGCAGCTAAAGAGCATTTTGCAGCGAGATTGAGCCCGCGAAACCGTCGCGGATTATTAGCGGCGTCATCCTTCATGGCTGCATTTGGCTTTTTTTATGCGCTGTTCCACTTTGCCCTGGCCTATTTCCACGAACTTGAACTTCAACGTGTCGACAACCGCACGTCGCTCTACCGCACATCGCTTGTGGGGGCGTTGGAACAGTTTCAACACCTCCCGCATGTTTTGGCCCGCGATCCTTATGTGATCTTGGGGGCTGACGGCTCCGATCTGGACGCGCTCAATGCCCGGCTTCAGGACTTTTCCAACAGTGCCGGTCTGGAAGCCATCTATTTGATGGACCCGGCCGGCAAGACCATTGCCGCGTCGAACTTTGATCAAGAGGTGACCTTCTTAGGCCAAAACTACGGTTTCCGTCCTTACTTCAAAGCAGCCTTGTCGCAAAAGCGTGGCGAGTTTTTCGCCATTGGCTCAACCACGTCGAAACCCGGTTATTTCATTGCCGAGCCGGTCTTGGGCCCGCGCGCCAACGTCACCGGGGTGATTGCCTTGAAAGTTAACTTTGCACCCCTTACCCAATCTTGGACGCGCGGGGAAGAGCGCGCTTTGGTGTCGAATAAAGACGGTGTTGTTGTTCTGTCTTCCGAACCCAAGTGGTTATACGGCACATTAAACCCCATCACCCAAGCGCGCATGCAAGACATTCGTTTGGAACGCCAGTTCGGCAAAGAAAAGCTCGCACCGCTGCCTTGGCGAGAGCTGGGCCCGGGCACGGTGAGCTTGGATGGGCAGACGTATCTGCATAATGCCGTAGCGGTGGGTCGATTGGATTGGACGCTGCATTTGCTGGGCGATGTGGGACGCGTTCAAGAACGGGCATGGTTCACGGTCATCACAGCCGCCATCGTGATTTCTTTGCTGTTGGTGGTGGCGTTTTTCATCCGTTCCGTGCGAATCCGCGATGCCCTACAGGCGTCCCAAGCCGCGCGGCGGAAACTTCATCAAACCAACATTGAGCTGGAAGAAGCCCAAGCCGAGCTGGCGCGCGCGAGTAAGTTGGCGGCCTTGGGCCAACTGGCGGCTTCGGTCACCCATGAGCTGGGCCAACCCATCTCGGCCATGCGCAACTATTTGACGGCGGCGGAATTGGATGATGACGATGTGGGGGACAAAGACCTGCTGCAGCGCTTAAGCGCCATTGTCGTGCGCATGGAAAACATTTTTCAACAGCTGCGCTTTTTTGCCCAACCCCGTGAAGATGCCTTCGCGCCGATAAATTTGGTGGACGCTTGGACCAGTGCGTTTGATTTGGTCTCCATGGATCTGCAAATGGCGAAGATCAAAACCAACACGACCGTTGAGGACCCTGCAATTAAGGTCTTCGCCAATCGCTTCCGTTTGGAACAAGTGATCGTCAATCTCTTGAAAAACGCCATAGCCGCGCTGAAGACCTGTTCCACGCGAGAGTTAAACGTACGGCTTTATATCCAAGACAGTTTTGCTATCCTCAGCGTGGCCGATAGTGGTGCAGGGCTGGGCGATAAGTCCATTGAACATTTGCAAGAGCCTTTCCACACCACCAAAGCAAGCGGAGAAGGCATGGGACTTGGTTTGGCGATTTCAGCGGAAATTATCAAAGAGCACGATGGCGAACTCTTAGCCGCGAACGTGCCCGGTGGCGGTGCTGAGTTCAGCGTCAAACTGCCGCTGCACAAAAACGGGAGCTCGTCATGAACGCATCCCAAGGCGACGGCCTGCGCGCGCTCATCGTCGATGACGATGCGGAAATGCGCGACTCGTTGGTGCATCTGTTAACCAAAGCCAAGTGGCAGGTTCTAGACCGCGAGCGCGGTGAGGATGTCCACGACGCCATATCTGCATTTAATCCAGACGTCATTTTGTGCGATGTGCGCATGTCGGGAATGAGCGGCATGGATGTGCTCAAAAGCTTGTCGGACATGAACAGCCCGCCCGTGGTTCTGATCTCAGCCCACGGTGATATTCCCATGGCTGTGGATGCCATGCGGCTGGGGGCCTATACGTTCTTGGAAAAACCGTTCGATCCGCGCCGTTTGCTCACCGTGCTCAAACATGCTGGCGAAAAGTACCGCCTCCAGGTGAGTTCCGGTTTGTTGAAACAACGCCTAGCGGATTTGTCGGGATTGGACCGGATATTATTGGGTGACGCGCAACAAATCACAGAGCTGCGCGCCGAAGTCATGGATTTGAGCGAGACGGACGCTTCGGTGATGGTTTTGGGTGAAACCGGAACCGGGAAAGGTTTGGTGGCGCAGGCGCTGCACGATCTTAGCCCCCGCACAGCCGCGCCCTTCATCGCCATTGATTGTGCAACCGTTCCCTTTGAACACTTCGAAGAGATGCTGTTTGGCGTGTCCAAAGGCGACATGGGCGCGCTGGCCCGGGCCGACGGCGGGTCCTTGTTTTTGGATGAAGTCGCCAGTTTCCCCCTAGAAGTTCAGGCCAAACTTTTGCGCGTCATTGAAACGCGCGAATACTTCCCATTGGGGGCCACCGAACCGATTCACGCCAATGTGCGGGTGCTGTCCGCCACCAACGAAGACATGCGCACAGCGGTCAGCGAAGGCCGATTTCGCGAGGACCTCTATCACCGCCTCAACACCGTCATGCTGACCATCCCACCGTTGCGCGAACGCCGTGACGACGTGACGCTGCTCTATGCGCACTTCATTTCTCAGTACGCTGACTTGTACGAAATCAGCGCGCCGCAAACCTCTGCCGAAGACGTGGCGACACTGCTGTCCCACGACTGGCCCGGCAATGTGCGTGAATTGAGAAACGTCGCCGAGCGTCGCGTTTTGACTGCGCGCCGTGGGCAGGGTTCGGTCGCTCAAGCCCTCGACACCGACGCCGCCCCCGACGATGTGCCCGAAACCCTGCGCGAAGCCGTGGCCGGGTTTGAACGCCAGCTCATCGCCAAAGCTATTCAAACCCACAAAGGCCGCATGGACGCCGTGGCCGAAGCGCTCGGCATCGGGCGGCGCACATTGAACGATAAGATCGTGAAATTGGGCCTCAATAAGGAAGAGCTCATTTAATCCTGCGGATTTTTGCAGCCTTTTTCCACCCCCTTGGCAATTTCCTTCATACCTTTCGCCGTCCGGCTTCCTATATGGTTTTGTAAGGTGTTCTATAAAAAGTCATACACGGGAGGTATCAATGTCACCTAAGTTTTTGAAAGCAGGGATTATTTCAGCGCTGGTCATGACCTTTGGCGCAGAAGCCATAGCAACGGAATGGAATGTGTCGCTGTGGGGCAAACGCCGTGCGTTTACCGAGCACGTCGAAAAAATTGCCGAGCTGGTCAACGCCAAGACCAACGGTGAGTTCACGCTCAACATTTCCTATGGCGGTTTGTCCAAGAACAAAGAAAATCTGGACGGCATTTCCATCGGCGCATTTGAAATGGCACAATTCTGCGCGGGCTATCACGCCGACAAAAACCCGTCCATCACGGTCTTGGAACTGCCGTTCTTGGGTGTTTCTTCTTTGGAACAAGAAGTTAAAGTTTCCCAAGCCGTTTACAGCCATCCGGCCGTTCAAGCCGATTTGGCGCGCTGGAATGCGACACTGCTGATGCCGTCTCCGCTGCCGCAATACAACATCGTCGGTGTCGGCGATGCCCCCAAAGTTCTGAACGCATACGCAGGTCTGACCGTGCGCGCCACAGGCGGCATCGGTCGTGCGCTCAAAGCCGTCGGTGCTGTGCCGACGTCCATGTCTGCGACCGAGGTCCGCCAATCCATGGACAGCGGCGTGATCAAGGCAGCAGCCTTCGCCCCGCACGCCCACATGGCGTTCGGCACGGTGGAAAACGCCAAGTGGTGGACCACCAACTTAAACCCCGGCACGGTGAACTGCCCGGTCGTGGTCAACACCGACGCGCTCAACATGCTCAGCGATAAAGAACGTGGTGCGCTTTTAGGCTCGGTCGATGAAGCATTGGCGCACTACGTGTCCCACTACAATTCCAAAACCATGTCCAAGTGGGGCCCGCTGTTGGATGAAAAAGGCATTCAGCGTGTGACGTATGATGCCGACGCTTTGGCCGCATTCCGCAACGCTGTTGCCGGTCCGGCTGCCGAAGCGTGGATTGCGGACAACACCAAACGCGGCTTGCCCGCCAAAGAACTTTACGAGTTGGTTGTCAAAACCATCGCAAAATAAGTCAGAACTTATGAGGCCACCCTGGGAAGGTGGCCTCATGGGTTTGGGGAGGATTTCATCATGGCTGGAACGTCATCCGTTCTTGAAGATGCCAGCTGGCTCAGCCGCGTCGATCGTCAACTGTTTAAAGTCGAAAGCCTATTGGCCCTGCTGGGCGGCTGGACGATTTTTTCCCTGATGATCTTGGCCGTGATCAGCGTCGGCGGACGCAACCTGTTCAACAGCCCATTGGCGGGTTATGTGGACTGGATTGAACAAGCCATGCCGTTGATCGCCTTTGTCGGCATTGCCTACTGCCAACGCTTAGGCGGGCACATCCGCATGGACATGGTCATCGGTCGTCTAACCGGTCGGCCCTTATGGGTGATGGAATTCCTGTCTGTTTTTGTCATGTTGCTTTTGATGGTGTTGCTCACCTGGGGCAGTTGGTCGCACTTTGACCGCTCATTCGATTTAGCAGCACCTTTATGGAGCCGCGATTCCAGCCTGGATATTCGCCTGCCCTTGTGGCCTGCGAAGTTACTGGTTCCAGTTTCGTTCGGTGTGTTGAGTTTGCGTTTGGCCGTACAACTTCTGGGCTATGGGCGCGCCATTCTATCCGGCACATCCACCCCCATCGCCGTTCCCTTGATCGAAGACGCTGCCACCGTCGCCGCCAACGAAGCCGCTGCCGTGTCCAGTGCTGAAAATGGGGACCGTTGATATGAGCCCTCTTGATATCGGTTTGATCGTATCGGCACTTTTGTTGGTGCTTGTCATCGGTGGTGTGCGCGTTGCATTTGCAGCAGCCTTTGCAGGTCTTGTCGGCTTGATTTGGATCTTTTGGGCCAAAGCAGGCTATAACCCGGATCGCTTTATTTGGGCGCTGACGGTTGCCGTTAAAACAGCCGGGCAAGTCCCGCACTCCAAGGTCTCGTCCCAGGCCTTATCTCTGATTCCTACGTTTATCCTGATCGGGTACTTGGCCTACCACGCTGGGCTGACCAAAAACCTATTTGAAGCGGCCAAGCGCTGGCTGGGTTGGTTGCCGGGTGGGCTGGGTGTGTCCACCGTGTTCGCCACCGCTGGCTTTGCCGCCGTGTCCGGTGCCTCCATCGCCACGTCGGCCGTGTTTGCACGCATTGCCATTCCCGAAATGCTCAAGGCCGGGTATGACCGACGCTTTGCTGCAGGTGTTGTGGCTTCGGCAGGCACGCTTGCGTCCTTGATCCCGCCGTCTGCCATCTTGGTGATCTATGCCATCATCGTCGAACAAGACGTGGGTGCGTTGCTGCTCGCCGGTTTTTTACCGGGCGCGTTTTCCGCCGTGATTTATGGCGGCCTGGTGGTCGGCATGGCGATGATCTTTAAAAACTTAGGACCTCCGGTGGGCGGCTTTACGTGGCTGGAGAAATTTAAATCCCTCCCCGGTGCGTTGCCCATCGTGTTTGTGGTCTTCATCATCATTGTCTTTATCTACAACCCCTTTGGCGGCGATGCGTTTGGCACGCCCACCGAAGGCGGCGCATTGGGCGCGTTCGTGGTGTTCATTATGGCATTGATCCACGGCATGCGCTGGAAGCAATTGAAAGACGCATTGCTGGAAACGGCGAAGCTGTCGGTGATGATCTTCACCATCATCTGGGGCGTGCTAATCTATGTGCGCTTTTTGGGCTTTGCCGATTTGCCCGGTGCCTTTTCCGAATGGGTCGGCGGACTGGACCAAAGTCCCATGCTAACGCTGTTGTTCATCTTAATGGCATATGCGGTGCTGGGCATGTTCATGGACGCCATCGGCATGTTGTTGCTGACGCTTCCCGTGGTGTTCCCCGCCGTCATTGCGCTCAATGGCGGGCCAGATGTAACCGTGGCCGACAGCGCGTTCGGCATGACCGCGACGGGTTGCGCCATTTGGTTTGGCATCATTGTGGTGAAGATGGCGGAGCTGTGTCTGATCACACCACCCATTGGGCTCAACTGTTTTGTTGTGGCGGGTGTGCGCTCCGATATTTCGGTCCAAGATGTGTTTCGCGGCGCATCACCGTTTTTCATCGCCGACGCCTTGACCATAGCAGGCCTAATCGCGTTCCCGTCCATTGTGCTTTACCTACCGGGGTTGTTGTTGGGCGGATAATGTCGTGGACGTTGAAGGCCCTTAACCGATATACTCCGCACGTTTGGCAGAGATATCCAAAGGCTTTCACGTGCTCCGTGCCCTCTTCATCATCACCTGCGTATCGGGTCTGGCCTTTTTGTCACTCTACGTGTTCCGCACAGAGCTCTATGCCAAGACCGAGATCGAACAAGCCGCCTTGGGCGGGCTTTACCCCATTTCCCAAGACACATTGGCCATCGAAGGGCTCTCACCGGGCGACAAACCCGCACACCTCAACGTTACGCTGAGAAATCCCGGGGCGTGTTCAAAGTGGCAGCTGCGCGACGGCAAGCGTGCCCTGGAGATGACGGCCTCCACCCTCAGCGTTCCGGTGCGCGAAGGCAAACATGATTATGCCCTTGAACCTTTTGACTGCACGATTTCTTCACCTGACATTGATGCCATTGCATTGAGCGTTTATTTTGGAAAGGCCAGCAGCGGCGGATTCAGCATCCAACAAGTTAGTGTCGATCAATATCAAATCACCCAATCGAACGTTCCGATCTTGATGGGCACCCCACCGGCAATGAACCGGTGGGTGCCAGATGTCGCCGCCTTTTCAGATGCCGAAGCGGACCAGGCCCTCGACATGCTGCAGGGCGCAGGTTTTGATTTCGATGCGCCGACACTCGACAAAATCCGTTTTTTGGTTGCTCTCGTTCGAAAAAATATGGTCAGCGGCGCGCCCCCGCCGGAACTCAATTCCATGACGCCTTGGTCTGTGATTTCGCAAAAGCACGACGGGCGGACAGGGAATTTCTGTCGCCAATTCTCACTAGGATACGGCTATCTTGCAAACTTGGTCGGCATCCCAACGCGCAATCTCATCACCGGCAGCGCCCAAGGTCTCGTGGACATGGGTTCGCATGCGTTTTCCGAAAGCTATATCGCGGAACAAGCCCGCTGGGCCTATGTCGATCCGACCAACAACATGGCGTATGTGCAAAATCCCGTCGGGCGGGTCTTGAATGCGGCAGAGCTTTATCTCGCCTCGACATCGGACACGACCGAGGGCTTGAGAGCAGCCCATCTTGATGAGGGCCGTTATTCCGCCAAACCGTTTGGAACCGTATCCGCCGGCGTTCGTGAATTCTTCCACGAGGACAACTACCTGATTTACATCGGCAGCAAAGACGGACTGTATCAAATGCAGGGCCAGGGGATAGAGCAATACGCTTGGAAGCTCTATCGGTTCTTGTTCCAACCCAAGCAATACTTCGGCCATCGCCCCATTGACAGCGCCCCTTGGCTGAGACCCCTGACGTTTTTTATATCCGTCCTATCTGGGATGTTGTTTGTGGTGCTGGGCTTGCGTGCCGTCTTGCGCCGCCTGGCCTAGGACTTGGTCTTGTGAACCACGTACGCCACAGGCGCCACAGGGACAAATCGGTCGGCGCGTAAACTAAAGCGCAATAACACCAGATAAAGGCTGCGAAACCATTTGCGCACAGGGACGCGCAAAATCATCTCAAACACTGTGATGAAGATGAAGTGCAGCAAAAAGCTAAACACCCCGCCCAGGGCATAGACGTTTACGTTTTCACGGCCAAACCGGTCTTCGATGTCGCCTAACGTGTACTGGCGAAACCCGTGCCACAAGTACACGGGAAGCCCCCAGCCCGCCGGAACGATATGCAAGTGCGCGCCTGTCTCTTTCAACATCCCATCGAGATGTTGCAAAAGTTTGCCATCGTCGGGTATGTGTTCCAGGGCCGAAAATGAAAACAACAGGTCGAACGACTGGTCCGTCTCAAACGTGTGGGCGTCCGCTTCGATGAACGTTCTGTCAAAAGCTTCCGGATGTGCGAAGGTTTCACGGACACGGTCTTGAATATCAATGCCCGTATAATCACCCGTGAGACCACACTCAGCGAACACGTCGCTCATGAAGCCACTGCCACAGCCGATATCCAAAATCCGCGCGCCCTTTTCAGGCACCATGTCCTTCAAGCGGTGTTCCAAAAACGCCATGGTTTGCGCCCGCGATGGCGAAGACGGTGTCGTTATCTGAGAGACACCCTCTGGACGATAAAAAACGGCGCGCAACGAGCTGCGTTTCGCGCGCAAATTTCGCCAAGCATTTCGACGCAAATAGGCCAAACGCTCGCCGAAGGTCAATCGGCCATCGCCACTGATTTCCCCACGGATTGTGGACACGTCATCTGGGTTGGATTGTTTCGTCACGATTTGAAGACATTACTAAAGGCTATTCAAGAGAACTGGACTATATGGTGAGTTCGCTTCAGAAGAAAGAAAAATACCGAAGGTCTTTAGCCCCCCGGCGCCCCATAGCCGTAGGCGTACGCCCCCGCAGCGTCTCGATTTATTTCAGACTGCTCAGCACCGTGTCCAGAACGCGTGGCTCATCCCAATTCACCCCGCCGACAAAGGTCCCCCGCCGCCGTCCCTGGGCATCCACCAAAACGGTGGACGGAAAGCGGTGAACGGAAAAGGCTTTGGCCATCTGCCCATCTGCATCAATTTGGGCTTTGAGATTATTCACGCGGTGCTTTGTGAGGAACGCCCGCACGTCGTCAAGGCCTCCGCGTTTTTCCCAGGCTGGAGCCAGCACATGAACGCCCTTAGCTTCCAATTTGGAAACCAAGCGATCCAGCGAGGGAATCTCTTTGACGCACGGTGGGCACCAGGTTCCCCAAAAATTAATCAGAAGCGGCTGTCCCAGATAATCGTGCAAATTCTTTTGGGTGGCGACAGAATCGACAAATCCAACATCTGGGATTCGTTCTTGGGAGACGCCCGGCATAAATGTCGCCCAGGACGTCACCAACACACCACAGTCCCCTCCCAAGGCCGGGGCGGGCGCGGCCCCGATGGCCACGGGCCTGTTCAACATTTGTGTGGTCGGTCCCTTGTTCGGCTGCCCCTTAAGCGGCTCGAAAGTCTAGATCGGCCACGGGGAAACGGTGGTAGGCCCGCGCGTCTTGCCACCGTTTCTTTCCCTTGTGCACCCTTGTGCACCCTGGCGCATTGCAGCTAGTGCAAACCGCGTAGATGCCCTAAAAAACCGCGCATAATCCCAAGTTTTCAGCCTCCCCCGGTTGAAGCCCCTCCCGAATCATGCAAGGCTTTACATATACGCGTGAGGAGTTCGATGTTTTGGCCATTTGGCTGTATCGACCATTTTGCGTTGGACTCCCGCGTACCCTGGGCTGCAGACCTTCTTGGTTTGCGTTGCGATCGCCGAACACTGGGCTCTGAAGAGTTCACGTCGATGCGCGGTTTCCCAGGATTTCGCCGACCGAACGCTCGGTCTCGGCGCTGTTTCTCAGCGCCACCAATAATTTAGGGGAGTTCCTCATGAAACGACTTCTGTCCACCGCCGTGCTGGTTGCCGGCGTGATGACGGCTGCACAAGCACAAGCATCCTGCGGCAAAGTATCCATTTCCGACATGAACTGGGCGTCTGCGACCCTGATGGCGCACGTTGATTCCTTTATTTTGAAACACGGTTACGGCTGTGATACCGAAATTATTCCGGGCGACACCATGCCGACCGGCACCTCCATGGTCGAAAAGGGCGAACCGGATATCGCGCCTGAATTTTGGACCAACAACTTCAAAGAAGCCTTGGCCAAAGGCATTGCCGACAAACGTTTGAACGTTTTGGGTGACGCCCTGTCCGACGGCGGCGAAGAGGGTTTCTGGGTTCCCGAGTATTTGGTCGCAAAAGACCCGTCTTTGGCCACCATCGAAGGTGTGAAGAAAAACGCCAAGATGTTCAAACACCCCGAAGACCCGGATATGTCCGCGTTCATGACCTGCCCGGCGGGTTGGGGTTGCCAAGTGACCAACGGCCACTTGTATGAAGCACTCAACCTCAAAGGTTCTGGCTTTGATCTGGTTGATCCCGGTTCTGGTGCAGCATTGGCAGGCTCCATCGCCAAAGCCTATGAACGTGAACAAGCCTGGTTTGGCTACTATTGGGCGCCGACGGCCGTTTTGGGTAAATACAAAATGGTCAAAGTGGACTTCGGTGTGACCGACAAGGATCACTTCGACAAATGCCTCACCCAAGAGGTCTGCGAAGATCCCAAGCCGTCTATGTATCCCCCGTCTCCGGTGAAAACCTTGGTCGTGCAAAGCTTCGTCGACCGCGTTCCGGACGGTGCGGCTTACTTGGCCAAACGCTCCTATACCAACGCGTTGATGAACGGTTTGTTGGCCTGGGTGGAAGACAACCAAGCCGAAGGCGAAACGGCAGCGGTTCACTTCCTCACCACCCATCCGGATGTATGGATGAAGTGGGTTCCGGCTGACACAGCGGCCAAGGTCAAAAAAGCCCTGGCAAGCATGTAACCACAACCGCCCCCGATGTATGACCAATGGTCCGACATCAGGGGCGTTTTGTATGCATAATCTTCACTCCGGAGGGATGGACACATGGCGGACTCCTCATGGCTGACCAAGTTCCCGGCAATGGACCGGGCCGACTTGGTCGCTTTACGCAAAGCAATGGATGGCGGATATCGCGAGTTTTCGCGGTCTTACGGCGATCTCATCGAAGCGTTCTTTGAACCCCTGCTCTATTTCCTCGTTTGGTTTGAAAAACTATTGCTGGGCGCGCCTTGGATCGTGGTCATCGCCGTATTGGTGGGCCTGACGTATGCGGCCAGCCGGTCTTGGAAACTCACGACCATTGTGTTGGTTTCATTCCTGTTGATCGGTTATTTCGGCATGTGGGCCGACACCATGCGCACATTGTCCATCATCACCGTGGCAACCATGCTGTCCATCGCCATCGGCATCCCGGTGGGGATCGCCATGGCCCGATCGGATCGGGTGCAAAGTGTTGTGACCCCGGTTCTCGACATCATGCAGACCATGCCCGCGTTTGTGTACTTAATCCCGGTCGTAATGCTTTTGGGCATCGGTAAGGTTCCGGGCATCATCGCCGTTGTGATTTACGCCATTCCGCCTGTCATTCGTCTAACCAACTTGGGCATTCGTTTGGTGGACCGCGAAGTCTTGGAAGCCGCCACCGCGTTCGGCGCAAACAAGACCCAGCGTTTGTGGAACGTTCAGTTGCCGCTGGCCATGCCCAACATCATGGCGGGCATCAACCAAACCATCATGATGGCGTTGGCCATGGTCGTCATCGCGTCCATGATCGGTGTCAAAGGTTTGGGCCAACCGGTGCTGAAATCCATCACCAACCAATACTTCACGCTGGGACTGCTGAACGGCTTGGCCATCGTTGCCATCGCCATCATGTTCGACCGCGTGTCCCAAGCTTACGCCAAACGCAGCCAAAAACACCTGGAGGGTATGCACAGTGAGTAACGAAGACACCCTCATTAAAGTCGAAAATCTCTACAAAGTTTTTGGCTCCGACCCCCAGGCCGTCATGCCCAAAGTCTTGGACGGCATGGGCAAAGACGAACTGTTGGCCGAAACCGGGCACACCTTGGGTCTCAAAGACATCAACCTCGACATCAAAAAGGGTGAGATCTTTGTCATCATGGGTCTGTCGGGCTCTGGCAAATCGACCCTGATCCGCCACTTCAACCGCCTGATCGACCCCACCCAGGGCGCGATCTTGGTGGACGGCATTGACGTGATGGACCTAGGCCAGACCGAGCTGGAAAACTTCCGCCGTCACAAGATGTCCATGGTGTTCCAACGTTTTGGTTTGCTGCCGCACCGCTCCGTCATCGACAACGTCGCGTTCGGCCTGCAAGTGCAAAATATCCCCAAAGACGAACGCAACGCCAAAGCGCGCGAGTGGCTCAACACCGTTGGCCTTGAAGGTTACGAAGACCAATACCCTTCGCAACTCTCCGGCGGTCAACAACAGCGCGTCGGCTTGGCCCGCGCATTGTGCACCGATCCGGAAGTCCTGCTGATGGACGAAGCGTTTTCTGCGCTGGACCCACTCATTCGCTCCGGCATGCAAGACCAACTGATGGAACTGCAAGACAAGCTGCGCAAAACCATTGTCTTCATCACCCACGATTTGGACGAGGCCCTGCGTTTGGGCGATCGCATTGCCATTTTGAAAGACGGTGTACTGAGCCAAGTGGGCCGTCCGGAAGAAATCTTGCTCAACCCGGCCGACGACTATGTCGAAGCGTTCGTGCGCGACGTGAACCGGGCGCGGGTGTTGTCGGTGGACGTCTTGATGAAGCCGCCGCAATGCCGTTTGACCACAGCCAACATAGACGAGGCCCTGAAAAAGATGCGCGGCTGGGACGAAGACTACGGCTATGTCTTCCACGACGACGAATACCAGGGCGTGGTTACGCAAGACACGTTGGAAGAAGTCTGTGAAACGCCGGAGCCCAACCCGCCCCTTCACGAAGTCTGCGAAGAAGGCCCGACGCTTCAACCCGACACGGCCTTGCAAGACGCCCTACCCGCCGCCCTGGAATCCGACTATCCGGTTCCGGTCTTGGACGAAGACGGCGAATACCAAGGCACCATCTGCAAACAAGACATGGTCGAAGTGTTGGCGAATTCCAACGAAGACGACACAGACGAAAAGGCCTCAAGCGCGGCTTGAGGCCTTTGGCATGCACATAGGAGTGCCCATTTTTCCATGCAATCGATGATTGCCGCGTGCTAAGCTCCGGGCATGCACGAAGCGATAAACAAAGATGTGTCGGAAATCCTGAGAAATGGCCGTTTAGTAAAGGCCAACATGGAGCAGTACCCCTATTCGCTTTATTACAAAAATTCGGTAGACCTTAAATATCTCATCGTATTGATCCCGAGTCTAATCGTGATTATTGCCGTAGTATTTTCAGACTTCATTCTTCCCATTCTTGTAGGCTGTGTTGGGATATGGATATTTTACGCTTTGCTCAATCATAAAATATCCACGGGACCAAAGGCAAAAGTAATAATTGACCCTACTGCCGGAGAGGTCAGAATCACCTACACTCGACCTTTTTCACCCACATATAACTACAATCTGTCTCTAGTCGACTTTGGCCATGTGGCTCTGGTCACAGTTCCAAATCATGAGGGGAACCAAACGACAGAATACGATATTGTACTGTGGGACGAGGACAAAGACCTATCAATACGGTTGTTTACCTCCAAACAAGAACATGTACCCCGAAGCACTTGGCAACGGTATTCTCTTCAACTGAGCCGCCCTGCCTTACGTATTTCAAGTTATGGAGATGAGGAACTCAGAACAACTGAATTTGAGAAACCTCTTCGGCACCGTTTTGATCGTGTCCGTCTCAAGCTACCACGCATCAACGCACCGAAACCCTTTATTATCTCAATCAAGAACGATAGTCATGGTACACGGATAAGAATGAGGCGCCCACTTCATGTCATATTTATCCATATGTTTTTAGCTTCGTTGTACATGTTCATGTTTATATCATTAGCTACGATCATCGTAGCAGCAGTTCTTGAGTTATCATCTGAAACGAATGGCACAATAATTCAGACCCTCTACTTTATAAGTCTCGCATTAATGTTCTTCGATTTTTCTTTCAGTTACTTACAAATATGCCCCGGAGAAAGAGAACTAAAATTCTACAAATACCTCCCCATTTTGGGGCCATATCATAAACGCTCCATTCACTTTGATGACCTCATGGAACTTGATTTCATCAATAGAGACTCTAGCTTTACGAATCATCTCAATCTTGTTGGTCGAACAAAAACCATTTCGATTGCCAAAGGTATGAAGGAAGATGAGCTGGCTTGGTTGCGCGATTTTGTCCTGGATAAAATCCTTCCAGACTCAAGCGCGGCTTAGGAATTCGTCGATGATGTCTAGCTGTTCGGGAACGTTCAGCGCAGGTGCGTGACCGCAGCCGGGGATTTCGTGGATTTCGGCTTTGGGACCGCGTGTGGTCATGGCTTGGGCCAATTCAGGTGTAATCAGGTCCGAGTTGGCACCGCGCAACAACACTGTTGGCACGTCCACTTGGTCATAGTCTTCCCACATCAAATAGTCGGTGGGGTAGTTGATCAGCTGTTGGATCATGCGCGGATCGTAGTGCACCGTGATCTTGCCGTCGTCCTTGCGCCGGGCTGAGGTCTCCGCCATGCGTCGCCACTCAGCGTCCGTTTGAAAACCGTAAGGTGCATAGATGGTGCGTAGGTATTTCTCATATTCTTCAAGGGTGTCAAACGACGCCGGATTGCCGACGTATTCGACGATGCGATCCACCGAGGCCGCCGCCGGTTCCGGGCCGAAGTCGTTGAGAACCAAGTGTGTGATGCGCCCCTTAAGCGCGCCGGCCGCCAACTTGATGCCCAACGCGCCGCCCATGGAGGTGCCGACCCAGCGCAGTTTGTCGAGACCCAACTGATCCACCAGCTCAACGGCAATGGCGGCGTACTTGTCCAAGCCATAGTCCAAATCATCGTTGGCCCATTGGCTCCACCCCCGGCCCAAGGTGTCGGGGCAGATCACGCGAAAACGATCGGCGAAGTGTTCGGCGCATGGGTCGAAATCCCGCCCGTTGCGCGCCAGTCCATGCCACATGACGATGGGGGCTGCGCCCACCTCTCCCCACTCGGTAAAGTGAATATCATAGCCCTGACAGGTCAGATAATGAGACGTCATTTGTGACATGGGAGATCCTTTTTATGCGCGTGATATGGCACACTATAATCCTTATGGACAGTAGCGCACAGACCCTTTGATCACGATACTGGTTGCTGATAATGTGTGACTTATGGTTATGAGCCCCCCAATTTCAGCACTTCAGCGTTTTGCTTTTTTGTTTGCGGTGGTCTGCGGCCTGCTTCAGGCCACAGCTGCCAGCGCCCAAGATACCGTACGCGTTGCCGTCTATCAAAACCGTCCCGGTATCTTTCTCGACACCGACGGCGTGGTGCGCGGCTTTTACATAGACGTTCTGGAACACACCGCCAAAGAGGAAGGCTGGACCCTCCAATATGTTCCGGGAACATGGTCGGAGCTTTTGGGCCAGCTGGAAGCGGGAGAGCTCGATCTCATTGCGGGCATCGCTTATAATGCGCCGCGCGATCTGAAATACGATTTCACCCGCGAAAATGTTTTTGCCAACTGGGGTCAGGTCTACGTCGGCAAAAACAAAATCGATTCCGTGCTTGGGCTGCAAGGCAAGCGGGTCGCGGGCCTCAAAGACGATATCTACACCCTGTCCTTCCAAGAGTTGCTCAACAGCTTCGATGTGCGCATCGACATGGTTGAGGTCTCTTCTTACGAAGAAGTCTTGCGCTATGTTTCCGAAGGGCGGGTGGATGCGGGCATCACGTCGCGCTCCAGCGGGAACCGCTTGGAAAGCGGCTATACAGTCCATCGCAGCCCCATCGTGTGCTGTGCCAAAGAAATCCGCTACGCCACCTTGGAAGGCCAAAACCACCATATCCTCGCTGGTCTGGACCGCCAGATGGCGACATTAAAAACAGACAACAATTCGCTTTATTTCCGCTCCTTGAACCGTTGGTATGGAACGGGTGCGCCGGACATGGTGCCGGGTTGGGTATGGTGGGCCCTGGCTGTCACCGTCTTGGGGGCTGGTTTAGTTCTTTTTGCCAACGTCGTGTTGCGCCGCCAAGTATTAAAACGCACCGCACAGCTCAAAGATGCGTACGATATGATGGAGTTGCGGGTGGATGAACGCACCCGCGAATTGCAAGACGCCAACGACCAACTGGACTACATGGCCCGCCACGATGCCTTGACAGGCTTGCCCAACCGCCGCTGGTTCAGCGAACATTTGGAAGAATGTCTCAAAGACGCCAAGCGTCGCCAGGCCCCCTTAGCGGTCATGTTCTTGGACTTGGACGAATTCAAAGCCATCAACGACACCTTCGGCCATGACATGGGGGACGTGGTCTTGATCGAAACGGCCAAACGCATTCGCCGGGTTTTGCGCGAATCCGATAAACTCGCCCGATTGGGCGGTGACGAGTTTATCATCATGCTGACCGAACTCACCTCACCAAACGACGCCCACCTCGTCGCCGAAAAAGTGATCTCGATTTTGTCCGAGCCCTTCGACTTATCGGTCGGTGAACAAAAATTGGGCGTCAGCATTGGCATCAGCTTGTTCCCTCAACACGGGTCCGACACCGAAACCATGCTCAGCAATGCGGATGTGGCCATGTATGATGCAAAGCGGGCTGGCAAAAATACATTTGCCGTTTATGCTCAAGCAACCATGCATTAATCACCACTTTGGAGCCTCCCCGTCATGACTGACGCCGTTGATATGGACGCCTTAGCCGCTGCTGTCGCAGACGGCATGTACCCCCGCGACAAGGCCGCCCAGGCCATGGGGATTAAAATCGTTGAGGCCAAAGCCGGACACGCGGTGGCGCGTATGAACGTTCGTGACGACATGTTGAACTTTCACGGCACGTGTCACGGCGGATTTATGTTTGCGTTTGCGGGCTCGATCCTGGCTTATGCCATCAATGGTGACAACCGCGCGGCGGTGGCGCAACAGTGTTCCATCAACTACACCCGCCCCGCACATCTGGGGGACGAACTGACGGCCACCTGCACCGTGATCAATCAGGCCGGGCGCAGCGGTGTCTATGACGTGGAAGTCACCAATCAAAAAGGCCAGACCGTGGCGCTTTTTCGCGGCCAATCGAGCAAAATCAAAGGCGAAGCCGTGCCGGGCTTGAACGAACAGTTCGGCATCACGGAAGCTTAAGCCCCCTCCACCGCCAACACCGCTTGCAGGCCGGATTTGTAATCGGGGTAGTCGAGCTTCACACCCAATTCATCTTTGATGCGATCATTCAGCACCAAGCGATTGTCTGCCCAAAAGGTCTGGGCCATGGGCGACATGGTCTCAACCGCCTTTTTGTAGGGAACCTCTTTCGGCACGTCTGCACCCAACAGTTCGCAGGCGTACTTGATCACGTCGCTGGGCTCTGCCGGATCGTCGTCACAGACATTGTAAACCCCGCCCGGATTGGGCTGGGCGATGGACGCCTTCAACACCTTGGCGATGTCGGCCACGTGGATGCGCGAAAACATGTGGCCGGGCTGGCGGATGCGTTGCGCTTTGCCCGCACGCACTTTGTCCAGCGGACTGCGGCCCGGACCATAAATGCCTGCCAAGCGAAACACGTGCAGCGGAATGTTGGCGCGCACGGCCCAGTTCTGCCAGCGGGTTTCCGCCAGACCGCGAAAGCGGGAGCGTTCTTGGCTGGGCAACAGGCGCGAGGTTTCGTTCACGGGCTTGCCCCCTGTATCGCCGTAAACGCCGACCGTGGACAGATACCCCACCCATTGCAGCGTTTGGGCGTGGCGCAGCAAATCGTCGCCATGCACATCCACCACCGCATCACCCGCACCATCGGGCGGGATGGACAGCAACACATGCGTCACACCTTCGAACGCGGCGTCGAAATCGTCTAAGGGGTGGTCCCGGTCAAAGGTGTAGGCGGTCACGCCATCCATGGGCGCTTTGTCACCATTTCGGTGGGTGCCGCTGACGCGCCAGCCTTGACGCAACAAATCGTGCGCCAGCCAGCTTGCGCTGTAGCCCAAGCCAAAACAAAACAGATGTGGATTTTCAGCGCTCATACGAAAGTCGGCCTTGCATTTTTTGTGTGGTGGGACGACTTTAGCCGTCATGAGAAGCTTCACACAAGCCCCGATCCTGCCGTTTGTTTTTGCCCTTGGTTTGCTGAGCACCGCCGCGCATGCCCAAGACGCCAAAATGGAAGCCAAAACACGCTACCAAACGTGCATGGAACAAATCGCCCAAAACCCCGAAGCCGCGTTCGACGCCGCCACCCATTGGGAAGGTTTGGGCGGCGGCCATCCGGCGCGCCACTGCGCCTTGGCCGCGCTCATCGCCATTGGGCATTTTGTCGAAGCGGCCCAGGGTTTGGAAAAGCTCGCAGACCAAGTCAACGCGGACGGCAGTTTTAAAGCCATGCTGTTGGTGCAAAGTTCGCGGGCCTGGATTGGTGCACAAAACTTCGCCCGCGCCGAATCCGCGGCTGATGCGGCCATCGGTCTCAGCCCCAAAATGGCCGGGGCGTACTTCATGCGCGCGCAAGCCTTGGGCTTGCAAGGCAACTACACCAAAGCCGTGGCCGATTTGACCTTCGTTTTAAACACCGCACCGGGCCAGCCCGATGCGTTGGTGCTGCGCGGCTCGGCGTATCGGCAGATGGGCAAGCTCGACCTCGCCTTGACCGATTTGAACCGAGCGTTAGAGCTGTCTCCCAACTTAATCGAAGGCTTGTTGGAACGCGGCATCGTCTATTGGCTGCTGGGCCGCCATGACCCCGCACGCACGGATTGGCAAAAACTCATGGATCTCGCCCCCAAAAGCCCCGCCGCAAAATCGGCGGAAACCAACCTGCACAAGCTTAATTCCGGCATCGATCCCAACAAACCTGCCGAATAACTGGAAATCCAACCCCGGCACCCTTATATTAGAAAAAAATCAAGTAAGCAGGATGCCTTCACCATGAATTCTCACCTGGAAACGCCGGACTTCCCCTTGAACCCAACCGAGGGAGACGACGGGCCCGGTCTGCGTCAGGCCCATGAGATCGGCTGCGGTGCTGTGGTGATTCGCACCACGCCAGACGGCCAAATGGTGTGCCTGAAGCTGGACCGTATCGGCAAAGAGTATGTGCATCACTACCTGATCCCGCTCTCACCGCGACCCAGTGAGAACTTAGAGCTGATCTACATCGATCCCGAAGACATGCTGTTCGATTGCTTTGCGACCCTGGACATTTCCTATGGCGAGCAGAAGCCGGGACAAACCATCCCAGAAGCGGGGCATGCGTTCGAAAACCATAAGGGCTTTTACATCAAAGTCCTGGACGATCCGAAAACGCAAAAAATGTTCGGCTTCGTCGATCCCACCACGGGCTTGGTGTGCATCCGCCAAGAGCGCAAAATCAAAGCCATCCACCCCGATTGGGATGCGAAGGCGAAGATTGGCGATGAGGTTGTTGATTTTGGCGACTTGTTAGAGCGGTTTGCAGCCCAGTTTTAAAAATCCAAATCACTGTAATGCTTTGGCGGCGGCACGCCCGGGGTGTGGGGCTTACCCCACATATGAATCCGGGTGGGCCTTTGCTCAGAAATCCAAATCGCTGTAATGTTTGGGCGGTGGCACGCCCGGGATGTGGTCGTGTAACAGCGTGCGAAAACTCGGGCGTGATTTGATCCGTGCGTACCAGTCCTTGGCCAGCGGAAAATCCGCCCACGGCACATCGCCCAGATAATCGACGCACGACAGATGCGCCCCCGCCGTGATGTCGGCTAAGCTAAACATGTCGCCCGCCAGCCACGTGCGGCGTTCCACCAGATAGGAGACGTAGGCCAAGTGGTGCTGTATGTTCATTTTGCCCGCACGAATGGCCGTGCTGTCGGGTGAGCCAAGGCCCAAAAAGCGTTTCATCACCTTTTCACCGACCAGATTTCGCCCCACTTCGCGCTCAAACTTGATGTCGAACCAGGCACACAGACGCCGGATCTCGGCACGCTCTAAGGGGTTCAGGCCCAACAGGGGCGGTTCGGAATGAACTTCGTTGAGGTATTCGGCGATCACTTGGCCGCCGGAAAAGGTCGTGCCGTTGGTTTCCACCAAAACAGGCACCTCGCCTGCGGGATTGAGACGCAAAAAGGCTTCCCGGCGTTCCCAGGTTTTTTCGACCTCCATGTCGAATTCCTGCTTTTTCTCCCCCAAAACCACACGCACTTTGCGGCACTGCGGGTCCAGCCAATTGTGATAGAGCCTTTGCATAAAATCCTTATACACCACCAATCGTTAACGTTCATATACGCAATACTGCGGGTGTAACCTTCTTGCGTTCAGGGCGAATAAGACCATGAAACCGCCTTAAAGTCTGCCCACATTACAATTATTCAAAATTTTGCGGAGCCCGCCCCATGCTGATTAAAATCCCGAAGTCCTGGAGCCTCAAAGAATCCGACGCCACGCCCCAAAGTATTTACAAAGAGCGTCGCAAATTTATGAAGGGCACCGCCGCCGCCATCACGGGCGGCATCGCCGGGTCTCTCATCGGCCCCGAAGCCTTCGCCGCCTGGGTGCGCGGTGAGAAGCTCCCCCATATGGTCAATGAAAAGTATCTGCTGGACCAAGAACAGCTGACCAAGTTTGACGACGTTATTCAATACAACAACTTCTACGAATTCGGCACCGGCAAGGGCGATCCGGTGGAAAACGCCAAGGACTTCCAGACCAAGCCCTGGACCATTGAAATTGCCGGAGAAGTCGCCAATCCCGGCACCTATGATGTGGAAGACTTGCTCAAACCGCACAAGACAGAACAGCGCGTCTATCGCCACCGCTGTGTGGAAACCTGGTCCATGGTGGTGCCGTGGCTGGGCGTTCCCTTGGCCGACATCATCAAGCGCTTAGAGCCCACTTCGCGAGCCAAGTATGTGGCGTTCGAAACGCTGTATGACCCCAAACGCATGCCCGGCCAAAATCGCCGCGTGTTGCAGTGGCCCTATGTGGAAGGCCTGCGCCTGGACGAAGCCATGAACCCGCTGACCTTCATGGCGACGGGGGTGTATGACGAGATCATGCCGCCGCAAAACGGCGCGCCGATTCGCCTGATCGTGCCGTGGAAGTATGGCTTCAAGGGCATCAAATCCATCGTGAAAATCACCTTCACCGAAGACGAACCGCCGACGTCGTGGAACCGGTCTGCGCCGCACGAATACGGCTTTTATGCCAACGTGAACCCGGACGTCTCACACCCACGCTGGTCCCAGGCCAAGGAACGGCGCATCGGCAGTTTCTTCAAGCAACCCACCGCCAAATTCAACGGCTATGGCGAAGAGGTGGCAAGCCTTTATACTGGCATGGACTTGGCGAAATTTTACTGATGAGCACCCACACCCCAACCATGCCCCGAACCGCTTTTCGCATCCCCTACCGAACCACCTGGTGGCTGGTGTTCGCTTTGATGGCGACACCGCTGGTATGGCTGATTGTGCAAGCGTTCACAGGCGGGCTTGGCGCCAACCCCATTGAAGCCATCAACCGCTTTTTGGGCGACTGGGCATTGCGTATGTTGCTGGTTGTTTTGGCCGCAACCCCGCTCAAAATTCTGTTCGGTTGGGTCTGGCCCGTGCGCCTGCGCCGCATGTTGGGACTGTGGTCATTTGTGTACGTGTTTTTGCACATCACCAACTACGTCGCCATTGATCAGTTCTTTGCCTGGGGTGACATTTGGCAAGATATTTTGAAGCGCAAGTTCATCACGGTCGGCATGGTGGCGTTCGTGATCTTGACGGCATTAGCCGCAACGTCTTGGAACGGGGCCATCCGCCGCATGGGGGCAAGGTCATGGAAAAAGCTCCACAAGCTGGTCTACGCAGCCGCGGTGTTGGGATGCTTGCATTACGTCTGGATGGTCAAGGCCGACTTGCGTGAGCCGTTGATCCATTTAGGTGTTTTGGGTGTGCTGTTGACTGTTCGCGTTTATCACCAAGCTACACGCTAACGATCTTGCAAAAACCCGCCAACGTTGGTGTAGGTGTTCCCCGCAACCCCACGATAACCTGCATACGCTGTCATGAACGCATCGTTCAGCGCCTGCCCTGCGGCAAAGTTCAGCGCCTGTTGATCGTGCGGGTTCGCTGGCGCCAGGCCATAGTTCTGGAACACCTGATCCACTTGGCCATCAAAAGCGACTTGGGTCAGGCCGCCCAAACCTCCAGCGTTTGCCAATGCCGTGTCAAATGCCATCACGGCTAAGATACAACGATATGTGCCAAAACTAATGCTGGACCGATTGGCCCCTCCATTCCAAGCAACGCGGGGCGGCTCACCGCCTTCGCCTTGACCCAAGGCGAACTCTTCCCACATGGGTGCAAAGGTCGCCTGCATTCCCAAACCACCAACAGCGCCCAATATTGCGGCGCGTATGCCTGCATAGGTGGCCGGGTTGTTGCGCATATAAACAATCAATGAATCTGGCTTGCCGACCGTGCCCGGGGCAGACACTTTGAAATGGCCGATGTCAGCATTTCCGTCCAGAACCGGACACATGGCTGCGACTGCGGCAGCAATGTTTTGCGGCAAGATGTTGAAGGCGATGCGCCAGTTATTGTTTTCAACGCGCCCGCCCGTTGCATAGACATGCAGATAAGCACCCATTGCCCGTTGGGCATTGTGCGACAACGCAGCCGGTTGCGGATTGGCGACCAGACCACATGTGAGCCAAGTGATGGTCTCCCACCATTCCCAATCGGCCCAGGCTTGGTATTCTGTCGCTAAGTTCGCGGCGTTCAACACAGGCCATGCACCGTTGCGCTGGCGCCGAATTTGACGCCCCGCACCAACGGCAGTGAATATCCCCTGCATTTGCAAATACAGCGCCCTGTTTTGCAACGCGACCTTTGGCGGCAACGCCGGGTCCAGCGAAGGCGTGTAACAATTGTCGTATAACAATGTCTTGGCCTTATGCCGGAAAGTCCCTCCAGCATTTGCCGGATTGGACAGTTGATTCCAAGCACACGTCTTAAACAAAGCAAAAGATGCTGCCGACGTACGGGGTGCACGAGCCATGGTTCTTTCCTATTCTATCGAATCGTCATCGTCTTCGGGAACGTTCGGCGCATTTTCGCCGTCTGCATCCATACGTTGGATATCCCACGTCGGCTGATCCTCTGACGGTTCATCATCCGCCATCAAACCTTCGATGTTGCCGCAAAACGTTTGGTCCACCACAGCGAGCTTCGCCGCCAAGGCTTTCAGCTTTGGCTGATCGAGCGTGGCGACTTTAGCGCTTTGGATATAGGTGATGTCTTGTTGTTCCACCGTGGGGAAAATGGCGGACGTCGCTTGTATGGTTGCGTTGAGTTTTTTACCCAACAATTTCACTGCGGCTTGCTCGCTTTGCGAAAGCTCTTTTTTCGCCGCATTAATTTTTGCGATCTCAGCATCGATCTCTTGAAAAACGTCTTTGAGTTTCGCAAGTGCTTGATCAACAGCCTGGGTGTCGCGAAACGGGGGAACGCCTTTCAAAATCAAGCTCGCTTGGCTGCGATACTGATCGACATAAACTTGGTACTGGTCGGTTAAACTGCTCACGCGCCCTCTCCATTGGATGAATGGACGCAAAGATCATTCCTGCATCCATGAAAGAGACGCACTGAATTCGGTTTTGTGAATGTGGACGGCGATCAGTCCCGACGCGCAACCTTCGCAGCGGGTTTGGCGTCTTGTGCCAACTCAGGCGCGGGGGCAGGGGCAGCCGCAGGGGCCGTGTCATTGGTCACAGCCATATATTCGCGAATGTCTTTTTCATTCAGACCAATGGTCAGCGCCAAAGAGCCTTTGTGTTGCTGCAAATACTTTTGACCTTTGCGCGGCAGTGGAATGTTGAGCCCGCGGCACATGTTGATCATGGCCTCTAAAATTTGTTGTTCGTTGAGGTTCAGGCGATAGACGTTGCTGGGGGCTTTTGACTGATAGTTCAACACAGCCTTAAAACCGGTCGAAGAATCCGTGGTGCCCGCCATATTTTCGGGATCAAGAATGTTGAAGCTATCAACTTGGGAAGCAGACACATTGAGATTTTGCTCTTTGGCGTACGTATGAAACGCCAACTTGAGCTCTTGCTGTGAAAAAATCAATTTGCGCACGTCTAGCGGCATAGCGCCATTTCTCCCTTTGGGAACCCCTCCCCAATTCGATCCGGTATATTAGGCCATATACACAAGCGGCGCCATCTATCTCAAAGTATGGGATGAATTGCCGGTTTAATGGGCCTCATCCCAGTTCTCGCCCACGCCCGCATCGACCACCAACGGAACGTCCAGGCTTGCCGCACTTTCCATGACCTCTTTGACCAAGGCTTGGGTGGCGTCGACCTCTGCGTCGGGCACTTCGAAGATCAGTTCGTCGTGCACCTGCAACAGCATTTTGGCGCTCAAATCCGCAGCCTTTAAGGCGTCGGGCACGCGCACCATGGCGCGTTTGATAATGTCGGCTGCACCGCCTTGGATGGGGGCGTTGATGGCGGCGCGCTCCGCAAAGCCGCGCCGCATGCCTTTATCATTTATGCCGTTCACATGGCATTTGCGCCCAAACAGCGTGGTGACAAAGTTGTTGTCTTTGGCGAACTGGATGGTTTCGTCCATATACGTTCGTATGCCGGGGAACTTGGTGAAATACGCTTTGATGTAGTCGCTGGCTTCCCCGCGCCCGATGTCCAACTGACGCGCCAGACCGAACGCAGAAATGCCATAGATGATGCCGAAGTTGATGGCTTTGGCGTTGCGCCGAACCATGGGGTCCATGCCTTCGATGGGCACCCCGAAAACTTCCGCCGCGGTCATGGCGTGAATGTCTTGGTCGGCGTGAAACGCGTCTTTCAGCGCACCGATGTCGGCCACGTGTGCCAACAGGCGTAGCTCGATTTGGGAATAGTCGGCGCTGATCAATTTGTGCCCCGGCTCCGCCACAAAAGCTTTGCGGATTTTGCGGCCCTCTTCGGTGCGGATGGGAATGTTTTGCAAGTTGGGGTCCGACGACGCCAACCGTCCCGTGGATGTGGCGGCCATAGAGAACGACGTGTGCACCCGCCCGGTCTTGGGATTGATCTGTTTGATCAAAGCATCGGTGTAGGTGCTTTTGAGTTTGGCGAGTTGGCGCCAATCCAAAACACGTGCAGGCAGTTCGTGGCCCTCGGCGGCCAAACCTTCCAACACGTCCGCGCCGGTGGCATAAGCCCCGGTCTTGCCCTTCTTGCCGCCTTCGAGCCCCATTTTATCAAACAGGATTTCACCCAACTGTTTGGGTGAGCCGATGTTGAAGTCTTGATCCGCGATTTTGTGGATTTCGATTTCCAAATCGCCCAGACGTTTGTCGAAATCGTCGGACAGTCGTTTGAGCTCTTGCGCGTCGGCCTTGATGCCAAAGCTTTCCATTTGGGCCAACACCGGGATCAGGGGGCGTTCCAAGGTCTCGTAGACTGTCGCCATCTGCTCGCCCGCCACGCGGGGTTTGAGCATCTTGTACAAACGGCACGTGATGTCGGCGTCTTCCGCCGCGTAGTCCCGTGCTTTGTCCAGCTCCACATGATCGAAGGTCACTTGGGATTTTCCAGTGCCTGCGACGTCTTTAAACTTGATGGTCTCAACACCCAAATGCAGGCGCGCCAGCTCGTCCATGCCATGACCGTGCAGACCGCCTTCCAGCACGTACGAAATCACCATGGTGTCGTCCACGGGGCTAAGCTCGATGCCGCAGTTGGCCAAAATCACCATGTCGTATTTGAGGTTCTGCCCGACCTTTAGCACCCCTGGGTCTTCCAGCATGGGCTTCAAAAGCTCCAACGCACGCGCCATAGGGATTTGTTCGGGAACGTCTGCGTCGCCGCCACCGCCCAAAAGATCGCCTTGGGCCGGGGCCCCTTTGTGGGACAGCGGGATATAGCAAGCTTTGCCGGGTGTCACGCACAACGACACACCCACCAGCTCGGCGGCCATAGCGTCCAGGGACGTGGTTTCCGTATCGACTGCGACAAAGCCCGCATCTTGAGCTTGGGCGATCCAGGGTTTCAGATCGTCTTCGGTTTGCACCAAGGTGTATTCGGTTTCAGCCACTTGGGGGACTTCGGCTGCACCCGCTTTTTCCGCCGCACCGTTGCCGTTGTCGCCGATGGACACACCTTGGGCGTCGATTTTTTTCACCAAGGACGTGAAGTTTTGTTCGTTCAAGAACGTCACCAACGTTTTGACGTCGGGTTCTTGCACTTCAAATTCAGACAGGGCGAGTTCCACCGGAACGTTGCGTTCCAACGTCACCAGTTGTTTGGAGACGCGCGCATTGTCGGCCTGTTCAATCAGGCGTTCGCGCCGTTTGGTCTGTTTGATGTTGGGCGCGTTTTCCAACACGCGTTCCAAATCGCCGTATTCGTTGACCAGCTGCGCAGCGGTTTTGGGTCCGATGCCTTCCACGCCCGGCACGTTGTCCGCACTGTCCCCAGCAAGCGCTTGCACGTCAATCACCCGGTCCGGCCCGACGCCGAACTTTTCCATCACTTCGTCAGGCCCGATGGTGCGGTTTTTCATGGCGTCGAACATTTGCACGCCGTCGCCCACCAGCTGCATCAAATCCTTATCGCTGGACACAATGGTGACTTTGGCCCCAGCTTCACGGGCTTGGCGGGCATAGGTGGCGATCAGATCGTCGGCCTCATAGCCTTCCATATCTACGGGCTTTAGCCCCAGTGCTCGTGTCGCGTCACGCACCAGATCAAACTGCGGAATCAAATCATCCGGCGGTGGCGGGCGATGGGCTTTGTAGTCGGGGTAAATGTCTGAACGAAACGTCTTGCGCGCGCGGTCGAACACCACGGCAATATGATCCGCGTCGCTGTCGTCCAACAACTTCATCAACATGGTGGTAAAGCCATAAACCGCATTGGTCGGCGTCCCGTCGGGGCGCGATAAGTGGTGCTTAATGGCAAAGTAGGCGCGGAAAATGAACCCCGAGCCGTCGATCAAATAGACGTGTTTCATATCCCCGCCGTCTCGCCCTAGTGGGCTTCGACTTTGGCGTTGGGATCCAGCTCGAACTGTTTGGAACAGTAGGGGCATTCCGCCTTGTGGGTGACGGAATCGATTTTCACATACACACGCGGGTGGCCGCCAACAGCGTTGTCGCCGTCGCAGGCAACGGTGGAGGTGGTCACAATGGTTGGTGCCGCGTCAGTCATGGGTGATGTCCTCTTTAAATGAACCAATCTGTACAACAATATATAAGTGGCTTGCGCGTGTGCTGAAAGAGCTTACATTCTCGATCATTCAGAAAATTCATTTTGCGCCGCGACTGCGTTCCTTCAATCCTTTCAAGTCCGGCCACCAGGAGCCCGCCAGCGTGACCGATATGCCCGACAACGCCGTTGAAATTCGCGGTTTATCAAAGACTTATGCAGCCTCCGGCAAGCAAACTGAAATGCACGCCTTAAAGGGCTTGGACTTGGATATCCCGCGCGGTTCGTTCTTTGGCCTGTTGGGCCCCAACGGGGCGGGCAAGTCGACGCTGATCAATATCTTGGCCGGATTGGTCCTCAAATCGTCCGGAACGGTGCGAATCTGGGACTATGACATCACCGATGCCCCACGCCGGGCCAAACGCTCCATCGGCATTGTGCCCCAAGAGCTTAACATCGATCCCTACTTTTCACCCCGCGAAGCGTTGGAAGTCCAGGCCGGCCTTTACGGCGTGCCCAAATCCCAACGCCGCACCGAAGAAATTTTAGAGGCCGTGGGCCTCATGGACAAGGCCGATGCCTATGCCCGTCGCCTGTCGGGGGGCATGCGCCGCCGCCTGTTGGTCGCCAAAGCCCTGGTCCACACGCCGCCCGTACTGGTCTTGGACGAGCCCACCGCCGGGGTCGATGTAGAGCTGCGCCGTCAATTGTGGGACTACGTGCGCCGCTTGAACGAAGACGGCACCACGGTGCTGCTCACCACCCACTATTTGGAAGAAGCCGAAGAACTGTGCGACCGCATCGCCATTATCAATCACGGCCAAGTGATTGCGTGTGACGAGACCAAAAACTTGATGGGCAAGCTCGACAGCAAGTGCGTCAACGTCATGCTGACCGACGATTTAGACGACATACCCGACCCCTTGGCCGCATTGGGTGCACAGCTGATCGGCCCGCGCGAATTGCAGTTCACCTATCAACCCAGCCATACCCAGACCTCCGACATCATCTCCGCCGTTCAAGACGCAGGCTTAACGTTCGCCGAGCTCACCACCAAAGAGCCGGAGCTGGAAGACATCTTTGTGCAGCTGACCAGCCAACCGGACCAAGATCGCGCCTAGGCTCAGGGCATGATATACTTCGGTTTTCACATAACCGTTCAGCTGCAAAATGTCCCCTTCCGCCGATCATCCGCCCTATGTGGGCAAGCTCATCAAGGACGTCGCTCAGGTCTCTGAGACGGCCCTAAAGGACGTCGGCAGCGCCGCAGAGCTTGCTCAGATCTGTGAAGGTATTTACGGATTTGCCGCGGATATATTAGGCGCCATCATCGCCCAAGACCCTCCGCCGAAACCCATCGATTGCCAGGCGGGCTGTTGGTATTGCTGCACCTCCCCACAAGTCTTAGCCCTGCCCGTTGAAGTCTTGGCCGTGGCTTATACTTTAACACAAGGCCACACCCCCCGTGCGCTCACCGATCTGTTTGACCACCACCGCTCAAACACATTTGTCGACCTCACGTCCGAAGGACGCATTTGCCCTTTGTTGCAAGACAGCGCGTGCAGTGCCTACAGCGTACGCCCATCCCCATGCCGTGGCTTTAACGCTTATGATCACACCGCGTGCAAGTCGAAAAAGGTGGATGGCCTTGAGGCTAAAATCGTCGGTTATGCCCCCCAAGGTTTGATCTATCAAGCCGCCATGACTGGGCTGGCTTTGGGGTGCGACAACATCGGTCTCGATAATGAACTGGTTGACCTGCCATCTGCACTGTTGGTTGCACATGGCGATCTTGAGGGGTGCACAGAACGTTGGTTAACAGGTAAAAGAGTATTCGCGCCGCCATCTTCTTAATCGCCGGGAACGCCAGCACATGAACAAAGACAGTTTGCGCATCGGGTTTTTATCTCTGGTCATTTTGTTGGCCGGTTTTGTTTTCGCTTATCAATTTGTCGAGCCCGCACCGCCGAAAACCATCACCATTGCGTCCGGTGGGCCAACAGGGGCTTACAACGCTTTTGCCAACCGCTACGCCGAAAGCTTGGCTGCGCAGGGCATTACACTCAATGTTTTGGAAACCGCAGGCTCCATCGAAAATATTGAGCTGCTCAATTCCGGCAAAGCCGATGTGGCGTTTGTGCAAGGCGGAACGGGAGACGCCGAAGCGTCGCCCAACTTGGTGTCTTTGGGCGCGCTGTATTATGAGCCGCTGTGGCTGTTTGTGAACAAGAAGCACAAGGTTAAACGCCTCAGCGATCTCAAAAATTTGCGCGTTGCCGCCGGGGCTGAAGGCAGCGGCACCTGGGCCGTGGTGCGCCAGTTGTTGGAGATCAACAACATTAATACAGAAGACAAACGCATCCGCCACTTAAGCTCGAAAGAAGCCGTCGGCGCACTGAAGGATGGCAAAGTGGATGCGGCGTTTTTTGTCACCTCACCGACGTCCGGCGTCATTCAAGACCTGATCAAACGCAAAAACTTCCGCCTGATTGATTTTTCCCGCGCGAGCGCCTATGTGCACCAACACCGATATTTATCTGCGCTCACCCTTTATGAAGGTGTGATTGATTTGGCTAAAAATGTGCCCGCGCAAAACGTCACGCTTCTGGCCCCGGCGGCGACCTTGGCTGCGCACAAAGACCTACATCCAGCACTTCAGACCTTATTGGTCAAAACGGCATCGTCCATTCATACCGATGGTGGCATCTTTGAAGAACCAGGCGCGTTCCCCTCGACCAACTTCTTGGATTTTCCCTTAAGCAGTGATGCCAAACGCTATATCGAAAACGGACCGTCGTTTTTAGAACGTTACTTGCCGTTTTGGGCGGCCGTTTTGGTGGACCGTTTAAAGGTCATGATCATCCCCTTGATCACGCTGATGATCCCGCTGGGCAAAATCTTGCCGCCAGCCTATCGCTGGCGCATCCGTTCGCGCATCTATCGCTGGTACAAAGACCTGATCCGCATCGAACGCGAAGTCTTGGCCGCCGAAAGCATCATCGAAAAAACCCAGATGATGGAACAGCTCGACACCATGCGCAATGAAGTGCGCGAACTGGCCGTGCCTTTGTCCTATACCGACGAAGTCTACAATCTGCGTCTGCACATCGACCAAGTCATCCGCGATTTGGAAGAGCAGCGCTGATGCCGTTGTTCGCCCTACGCCCAACGGGCGTACATATGCATGGACAAAAAACCCTCCGCCGTTCAGGCGGAGGGGGTTTTTTAAGTCATTGCACAAAGGGGCCTCAGTAGCCGCCTTTGCGTTTGGTTTCCGGCAATCCAGCAATTTTTGTGGCTTGTTTGGACGGTTGCATTGGGAACAACTCGTATAGATCTTTCGTCGACGGCTTCGCACCCCAGATTTTCGCCATGGCCTTGACCATGTTGCGTTCGTTGGGTTGGCTGGCGTTGTTGTTGATGTACTCATCACGCAAGAATTTGATCAAATCCCAGTGCTTATCGCTCAACTCGGCAATGTTTTCAGTGACGGCAATTTCCTTCGCCACGTCTTCGCTCCAGTCTTCCAAATTGACCAGAAAGCCTTTTTCGGTTTGGTCCAAATCAGCGTATGCCATAATGTTTCCTCTCTGTCCTATCGTCGTCTTGTGAGGGCAGGCTTTGCGCCGGCCACTTTATATGAGATAGGACTAATATAGAGAGCTCTTTTGGGATTTTCTAGTCCGAGCCGACAAAAATGAGCGGATTACTCGCCGAAAAATTCCAGCAGCCATTCCATCTCATCTTCCGTCAGCGGAAATTTCCCGCCTTGGGGTTTGAGGGTGCCCACAGGTTTTAAGCCGCCCAAACGTTTTTGCATGATGATGATGTCATCGGGCTGCATCCCGGCTTTCCACGTCAGCGAAACCAAGGCCTTGGCATTTTCGGACGTAGCGATTTTTTCGATGGCCCCGGGGGAGCGATCGCTCAACACGGCCAACGCGGAAATGGCGTATTCTTTCTGCCCCGCCTTAAGGGCACTTTCGACCATGGCGGGCTCCAGTTTGCCTTCTTTGAACAGACGCTTGGCCTTGGCGTAGGGTGGTTCTGCGGCTTTGGCGGCATCGTCTTCGGCGGCAAGATCCAACCGCCAAGAGACTTCTTCACGCACGGCCTTGGCGGTTTCAGCGTCAAGATCTTTGCGGCTCAACAGGGCCTTGATCAAATGATCGGCAACAAAATCGGCCAAACGCAAGGCCACGCCTTTGGGCAAGGTCGGGCGGTGTACCAACGGTTCTTGCAAGGACTGAACGGATTTGGATTTATCGCAAATACGCTCCAGCAGGTCTTCTTTGATCGCCGCCGTACCGTTGCCCAGCAATTCAGCCACGGCCGCCGTATCGCCGGACGCAAAGATGTCTTCCATGACCTCGTCGGTGAGATTTGCCCGCTTGGAAATGGCGCTGATCGCACCGTCGGCGGGGTTGAGATCAATAATCTGGCGGAGATCGCGTTCCGTCAGAACCGGAGAGTTTTCCAACACCGGGGCACACACCACCAGCTCGCTGTCTTCGGCCAAATGGCGAATAACTTCGGGCGGTGCATCGCCCATGTCTTTGAGGGTATCGGCAACGATTTGGCGCACTTTCGTGGCTTGGTCACGTGCCAGGTTTTCCAGCGCCTCATAGGTGGATCGGCGGATGGTGTCGACTTCGTTGGCGCTCAGGCCCGGCGCAAGTTTTGAGATTTTCGACGCCAGCCCGGAGCGCACATCGTCATCGTCGTCCTTGGTCAGCAGCAAGTCCGCTTGGCGTGGGGTCGCATCGTTTTGCGCGATGGCCGCGCGTACGGTAGAGACCTTGTCGGTCGCCAGGAAATAGAGGATTTCGGGCTGTGCCTTAGGATGCTCGGCGACTTCTTGGCGCACCTTCACATCCTTGCTGGAGGCCAATTCCTTGGCTTCTTCATAATCCAGCGTATTGCCTTTGCGGAATTTATCCAACAAGCCTTTGAGCATGTTTTTTTGCCCTTTTTTCCCTGCAAAACCCCGCGTTGAGGTCCTGAGCACATCTAAACGCCTAATCCCCTCATATCATTAACCGTTTTTTGGCGGGGGGCAAGCCTCTGAATTGCGTATTCGCGTCTTGCGCGGGGCGGGGGGTGAGGGTAATGTGCACGGCGCAAGCACCCGTAGCTCAGCTGGATAGAGCGCTGCCCTCCGAAGGCAGAGGTCGTGAGTTCGAATCTCGCCGGGTGCGCCATTTTTCCTATTGTTTTCAATGGGTTACATAGGCGCAAATTTGATGAAATCTCCAAAACGTCAAGCTGGCACACATACGGCACACTTGAAGGAGATTTCAGGCTATGGCGACTTATCGTAAACGCAGCAACAGGTGGCACGTCCAGGTTCGGCGTACCGGACACCCCTCCCAAACCAAAAGCTTTATATCCAAAGCAGATGCACAGATATGGGCGCGGCAAATTGAAGCCGAAATGGACAAGGCTGTCCTACCAACTGATATCCGAGCACTAGACCAACTGACCGTCGCAGACTTGATTAAGCGATACAGGGATAACGTCACCATTAATAAACGGGGTGTGGCGTCGGAGAAGAAGCGACTGGAAGTCTTCCTGCGCTATGAGTGGGCCGACAAATCCCTCAAGCAGACCACCCCTCAAACTTTCGCCAGTTACCGCGATGAGCGCCTCAAGCAAGTGCGCCCTGCTACAGTGGTGCGGGAACTGGGCATCCTGCGATCAATCTTCGCTACGGCAATCAATGAATGGAATATCCCAATCCCTGAAAACCCGTTGGTTAAGGTCCGCAAACCTAAACAACCGGAAGCTCGGGACAGGCGACTACAGGAAGGTGAACTTGAACGCCTACTCTTGGCTTGTGAAGACACCCGGAGGGATTGGTTACGTCCCTGTATCCTAATCGCCATTGAAACAGGGATGAGACGCGGTGAAATCCTGAATGTGAAATGGCAGGACGTAAACCTGGACGCTTCAACACTAACCATCCCGGTTACAAAGACAGGCCATTCAAGATGCATCCCTCTCACACCAGAAGCCGTGGCGATACTTCAAGATCGTTGGGATGATGAGTTTGAGCAGACTGACGTGGTCTTTCCAGCGAGCGCAAATGCCTTCAGGTTGTCCTGGGAGCGCTGTAAGCGCCGGGTGGCTAAGACCTACCCCGAAATAAAAGACCTACGCTTCCACGATCTCCGACACGAGGCAGTATCCCGTTTCTTTGAGATGGGATTGTCCGTTCCCGAAGTAGCGCTTATTAGCGGACACCGCGATCCGAGAATGCTATTCCGATATACGCACCTTAAGGCTGAAGACATTGTCGAGAAATTGGCTCTGCAAAATCAGTAAAACATGCCTGTTGAAAGCATCATAAACAAACAACCACTCAATATATTTAATGCGTTGAATCTATTGAGTTTGTTTAATTGCTCTCCCCTAGTGTAACAGAAACGCCTCCAACTAATCAGAACCCTCTTTTTTTATAAAGAGAACTGGTGGTGTTTGATTTCCAAAAAATGACTGGACGGTCCCTGCAAAAGTAGGGGCCGTTTTTTTATGAACAAGAAGGAGCATTCATGACAGTTAACACTTATGACTTTGTTGAAGCGATGGACCATCACTGGACAGTAAATTTAGGCAATGTCAGCAGCAAAAATTTACGAGCTACTTGGCTACAAATGGGAAGCACATTTAACGATCAATGTACCCGCGCCAATCCAAAATTATGGCAAATTCTACAGCCCGCTACAGGCACCGGGAAAAGCCAAGGAACGGCGGTCTATTGTTCCATGCTTGCCGAACTTTCAACTGAAATCACAATTGAACATATTATGAAGTCGTCACAAGCCACAGACCTACATCCTGGGGTGCTAATCGTTACACGGCAAATTAAAGATGCTGAAAATATGGCTGCACAAATCAATGAGCTGGCGGGTAAAGAAACGGCGCGGGCAAGCCATAGCGAGAGCCAACTCTCTGAAGCAGAAATTACTTCAACCCCGGTTCTTATTATTACACATGCTGCTTATACGAATGCCTTAAGCAGTGCCAGCTCAGAGGTTGGAAACGATCTCCGACTACGATTGCTGCATCAATGGTTTCATAAAGAACGCGATCTTATCATCATTGATGAGGCCCCAGATTTGATCGAAACAACACAGGTCAATATCGAACACTTAAAACAAGTTTTGGGGCACATTCCTGAAGCTATAGCAAATCGTTTTCCTGAAGAGATTGCATACCTAAACAATTTGCTCGCATGGATGAAAGGCCTGCCTTCGGAAGGTTCACGCGAACAGATGCTTCCCGATAAAAATATGCTTTCGAGGCAACCTGATTTTTCGGCGCTTCGCAAAGCCATCAAAGGTCAAGCTTTAGATTGTAGTGTTGTAAAACGTCGTGATTTCGATGTGAACAAGAACCTCCACGAAATTATTACGGAAACTTTGAAATCGATTGCAAGCTTGGGAGATGATTGGTGCATGTATGCACAGTCAGGAAAACAAGGAACACTAAATCATGCTCGACATATTCTGCCAGTAGATCATCCAGGTGCTGTGATTTTGGACGCAACTGCATCAACAAATTTATTGCACCACCTTTTTGAAGATCAGATGGAGATAATTCCAACACCAGAGCAAGCACGGAATTACACCAATGTAACCTTGCATGGTTCGCAAGGTCACCGTCTGGGGAAAGGCTTTCTCACAAATAGAAAGAATGTAAAAAATGAAGCTGAGAAAATTGCCGCTTTTGCTTCTTCTCTTGCACCAAACTCCGAAGGAGTATTTGTCTGCTGTCATAAAGACTTAGAATATCAATTAGTAGGTAACAGCACATTCGAGGTCAGTCATTGGGGTGCTATTGATGGCCTGAATAAATGGCAGGACTGTGATACTGCAATCATCTTTGGGCTTCCATACCGGGGTAATATTTGGGCAGCAAATGCATTCATGGCCGTTCAAGGTCCACAAAGTACAGAATGGCTTGGAGATACAGGTAACAGGCCTTTTGGACAATTCACGGATATTTTGCACGAGCTAAATGTAGGCGTGATTTCAACAAGCATTATTCAAGCCATCAACCGTGTGCGGTGTCGGCGTGTTGTCGATCAGGTTGGCAACTGCCCAATCACCAATGTCTACATTCCCTTGCCGAATGGAAAACTTGGTACGGAAATTCTAGACCATATACAAACAGCAATGCCGGGTATTCAGGTTCTGGATTGGAAATATGCAGGAGCTACTCGTAAGGTACGAAAGCTTAAGCATGCGGCTTCTCTGGTTGCATTCCTAAACAACAGCATTCCAGGAAAAATCCCAGCCCATGAACTCAGAAAAGAAACTGGTATCCCGAAGAGTTCATTCGAAAAGATGATTGTGAAGATCAAGAATGAAGCCTCAGACATCTATTCAGATTTAATGGGCATCGGCGTCACCTATCAAGTCGAAGGGGTTGGACGTGGGGCCAAATCATATTTTCTAAAATCATAAGGAATTGATGACAGACAAACGAATAAACCAACCACAAAAGATTTCGCGACAAGAGGCCGCCCAGTGCGGCCTTTCGCGTTTCTATACTGGCAAGCCCTGTAAGTCAGGTCACCTTGCCGAACGATACGTCAGCAACAAACAATGTGTTGCCTGCAATGCAGAGAAAGCCCGTGAACGAGAACAGAGGCGCTCTAGGATCGATCCAGCCTATCGGATGTATCGGAATGTCCAGAGGCGTTCAGGGCAAGCCCTGAGAGGTAAACACAGCCCTTCTAGAGCACTGGGCTGCACAAGCCGAAAACTCTCAACCCATATCCAGGCAAAATTTACGGAAGGAATGAGCTGGGCTAAATACGGACAGTGGGAAGTTGATCACATTATCCCTCTGTCTGCGGCCAAGGATGAACAAGACCTCATCAACCTGTGCAGCTACACAAACCTACAACCACTTTGGAAACGACAGAACCGGATCAAGGGCGGGGCATAAGCTCCGTCCATCCGGGCACTGTATCTATTTTGTTTCGAAGAGAACCAACGGAAAAAGAGAGATGGTTAGCAACCGTCCATAAGCTCTGACGGTGTTGTACCCAAAGCTTTTGCCAAACGCCCTATAGCTTGAATGCTAAGGTCCTTTCGTTTCCCAGACTCGATCTCACTGATGTAGGCCTGACTAACACCCATTTCATGGGAAAGGGTCTCTTGCGTAAGTCCAGCCAACTTGCGCAGAGCTTTTACGTTTTTTCCGAATGTATGCTCAATCCCCATCCTTCAAATGGACAGCGATTTACTTTGCACGACAATCTACGTACGTATATATTTTAGTCATATATGTACGTAGATTTTTATTTTGGTGAGAAGTTCAGGGGTTTTAACTATGAGGACTTATAAAAAATGTCTGGCAACTGTGCTATTCGCCATGGCGTTAACATCTTCCCCGGCACCTTCTAAAGCAGAATTTCCCCTTGATGCCTTCACGCAAACAGAGGCCGAAAAATTCTATTTCACTGGCATTGCTCACCAATCACAAGACAACCCGTCTGTAGCTATTGAATGGTTTAGAAAGTCAGCTGAGTTGGGGCATTCTGAAGCCCAGGTACGCTTAGCGTTTGCCTATGCAAATGGAATAGAAGTGCCCAAAGATATTTCTAAAGCCATGTATTGGAACCAAAAGGCGGCAGAGCAAGGACACCCAACGGCACAATTCAACCTCGCTGTAGCATACGATCTAGGCACCGCTGGTTTCCAGCAAAATAAAACAAAAGCATTTGAATGGTTCAGTAAATCGGCAAAGCAAGGTCATGCAAAAGCCCAATGCGAACTGGGAAATATTTTTAGTGATGGGAAAAGCGTGAGCTCAAACACTCAGGAAGCATTACGTTGGTATCGTCTGTCAGCAGCTCAGGGAAACGCCCCAGCATTAAAACAAATTTCTTTGATTTACGAAGAAGGCAAAGGTGTATTGCAAAACTATATCCACGCTCATGCCTGGGCACTGGTCGCAGTGTCCCTGGGAAGCCCTGATGGATATGTCGCGCGAAAGAGGCTCTCAGAAAAAATGACCAAAGAGCAGATCGCCGAGAGTCAGAAGTTGGCTCCTACGCTACTTGGCAAATAATCAATGCGCCTATTGCCGTCTGGCATATGCCTAATCTATTTGCTCCTCTTCCCCCTTCAAGCATCAGCCATGGACATAAGAGGTAAGGCTCGAATAGTTGATGGCGACACCCTTTGGATTGATAAAACAAAAATCAGACTCCATGGAATAGACACACCTGAAATGAAACAGTTGTGCACCTTGCCAAACGGATCACCCTATAGCTGCGGAAACACATCCTCTAAAGTCCTGGCATCGCTTGTACAGAATCAAAGCATTGTTTGTGAGGGCCTATCGTATGATCGCTACAAACGGCTAATCGCAAGATGTTATGCCGGAGCAATTGAGCTGAACCACGAAATGGTTCGGCAAGGGTGGGCACTAGCATATGTCAAATATTCGAATGATTACGTGGCTGCCGAAAAGGAAGCCCGAAAACAATTGCGTGGGCTATGGTCTGGACGATTTGAGCGGCCTTGGGAGTGGCGAAAGTAAATCTAGGCACATCTATGCGCACCACCCGCCTCTAACTCCTGGTGTGACACATAACAGCCAGCAACTATTAAGAGTTCTGCAATTGCTGTAAAATAGTCCAGCGAATCGACTCGCTATACTAGCAAGGGCAGGAAATGATTTTCCATAAACGGCAATACACTATTGAAGACTTCATAACCAAAATCATTGAAAACATAGATGTGCCAAGAGCCCGTTATGTATCTGCTGAACGCTCATATCAATCGGTTGCCAAGTGGCTTGCCCGGCCTGAGTCAATAATTCGCGAATTGAACCCCCATGTATATGTGCAGGGATCATTTGCATTAGGGACAGCAATTCGTCCTCTTGCTGGTGACGATCATTACGACATTGATGCTGTTTGCCAAATCGAATGGGACAAAAGCGCCCACTCTCAAAAACATCTAAAAGAAGCTATCGGGCATGAGATTCTAGGATATGCACAATCAAAAAAGATGGAAGAGCCTGAATCAGCACGGAGATGCTGGACATTAAATTACGCTGATGAAGCCCAGTTCCATATGGATGTACTGCCTGCCGTTCCTGACAGCCGCCGTCATAGCGCATTGATTGAAGCTGCTGGTTATGATGTAAGAAATTTGGGCCACTTCATCGAATCTGCAATTTCGATAACAGACGAAAAACATCCTTACTACTCAATTCCTTACGATGATTGGCTTGGCAGCAACCCTCGGGGCTATAAAAAATGGTTCAACGAGCAAATGCAGGAGCTCCTTGACGAACGCCGTCAAGCTATTGCCATGAATGAGCGTGTGACTGTTGATAAAGTCCCGCACTACCGGGTTAAAACCCCACTGCAACTATCTATCCAACTCCTAAAGCGACACCGTGATGTGATGTATGCTGATGATGAGGACAATCTGAAACCCATCTCAATTATCATCACTACTCTGTCAGCAAAGGCATACAATCAGGAGAGAGATTTCGTTTCAGCCTTCCGCAATATCATCAACACAATGGATCAATTTATCGAAAACAGAAATGGAACTTATTGGGTGCAAAACCCTGTAGATCCGCGTGAAAATTTTGCTGACAAATGGGCCGAACATCCTAAACGTCGTACAGCATTTATAGAGTGGTTAGATAATGTAAAACGAGATGCTGATGCCACGTTTGCAATGACATCCGCTGAAGAAATTGTTGAGCACCTATCGCCACTGCTTGGGCATCAGCCAGTTGAAGCGGCAGCAAAAACAATGTTCCCATCAGCTGTGAGAGCCCTGACATTAGATGTAGGCCTAAAGAATAAGGTGCTCAGAGCACCTCACAAAGAAAAGCCCGTCTGGACACAGCGAGGTCATCATAAAGTAGAAATAACCAGCGCGACCGTTAGCAAGCGTGGTTTTCGTCGTCACACATTTAAAAGCAATGGTACTCCCTTACCAAAACACAGCACACTTTGGTTTCGTGCTTCAACCAACACGCCAAGACCCTTCGAAGTGTTTTGGCAGATCGTTAATACTGGGGATGAGGCAGATCGTGCAAATGGATTGCGTGGTGGCTTTGATAAAGGGGTAATCGAACGCGGACGCTTAAAGCGGAAAGAAAGCACCGAATATTCGGGGTCGCACTCTATCGAATGCTTCATTGTAAAAGATGGATACTGTGTAGCTCAGAGCGGCGTATTTATTGTGAATATCCAATAAGTGAGAACAGAATGTCCAACAACAAAGTCAGTCTAAGATGGATACTCGAACAGGCTTTCGAGGTGTTGAAGGTTAGAGCCTCCGTAGAAGGAAAACTAATATCCGTTGGAGGTGTAATATTCTGTGGCGCTGGTGTTGCTGCAATTGTCCGCCTCGCAATTCCTACACAATATGGTTCGTTAGTTTTTGATTACCTGCCAGAAGGTGGAAGCTCCCTTTGGGGAATGCTATTTGGAGCCGCACTGATCCTGAGTGGTCTCGCTGTTGGGGTATACAAAATTCAGAATGAACAACGACTCAATGAACGCCATAGGATTCTGGCTATCGAACTTCGGGGGCTTCAAGACACAAGTGACACCCCTTTAGCCTCATTTCTTCCGAGCCATATAAAGGGACGAAAAGACACCCTTCTGATCGACATCCGCAAGTTCATGCACAACGGCACTGTTACCAATCCGCAGGCGGCACTAGACCGGGTAAACCTAATCACACATGACTTTAATGAGTGGCGGCGCGATATAGACCGTGGTGATGTATCTGCATATCTTGGCGGCTTAATGCCAGTTCCATTCTCATTCTTGGCCGGGATGCTTTTAGATGATGAACACATGGTCAATGGGATGCTTGATTGGGACCGTGATAAATCAAGCTGGAGAGAGCTGGATGAAGAGGACGATGGCAACCGATTTCTTATCAAAGGACTTGGAAGTATCCCTCAGCGTAGCAATGAAGTTATCGTTGCCATTTCAGCATCCTACAGCATCGATATAGAGGGTGTTAAAAACTTCAAACACAACACGCCAATCGTAGAATTAGAATTGGCGAATCGGAGCACGTCTTGCCACTGGTCAGAGAGCAAGCAACAAGCCTTATCCGCTCAGCTCCGTGAGGTGCTCGTGACTCTGTCAGATAAACACATTGAATTGATTCATTTGTTTATAGCTGGGGCAAATAGTCTCGTGATTAGACTTGGACGCACGTATGACAGACGCAACATGCCCCGTTGCAACATCTACCAATATGAGAGATCAGCAACTCCGCCATATCCATGGGGCGTGGTCTTGCCCACGCATGGAGTGAACACGGCTACAATTATATAGCTGCGTTTGGTCTAGTATTTCTAATACCCCCGTATAAACACTCAGATTTAAAGTTAATCAAATGCCATCATACGATTTCAAAACCCTCTCAAACATCGATTTCGAAGAATTAACTCGGGATCTTTTACAAATGGAGTGGGGTTTAATGCTAGAGTCATTTAAGCCCGGAAAAGATCAAGGAATTGACCTTCGGCATATTTCACCAAGTGGCTCAAAGACAATCATTCAATGCAAGCATTATGCCGCATCTGGGTTCAATTCCCTTTTAAGAACACTGAAAAATGATGAGCTTCCTAAGATTAAAAAGCTACAGCCAGAGCGCTACATCTTAGCTACATCAGTTCCCCTCTCCCCTGCTCAAAAATCAAAAATAAAAGAGGCGTGTTCACCATATATAATTTCCGATGGTGACGTCCTGGGAAACGATGAATTAAACAATCTCCTCGGCAAATTTGATGAAATCGAAAAGAAGAACTTCAAACTTTGGTTAACAAGCCAAGCCGTTCTTGATCGTGTTTTAAATAATGCGTCAGTGGTAAAGAGTGAATTTGAAGTCCAAGAAATTGCAGCTAAGATTCCTATCTATGTTCAAAACGATAGTTTCCCAAAAGCATCAACTATTCTAGATAAGCACAACTTCGTTATAATATCTGGGTCACCAGGAATTGGTAAGACAACTCTAGCTGAAATGCTTATCTATCAGCATTTAGAGCACAACTATATCCCCGTCATCGTTGAGCTCCATAATCTTGATGAGGCTATTCAACGCTTTGACAACTCAAAGCCAATGATCTTTTATTTTGACGATTTCCTAGGACAGACATTTTTAGGAGATAGTGGCAATGTCATTCACGATCAAAGCTTGCTTCGCTTAATCCGCATTATTCAAAAATCGAAAAATGCCAAACTTGTTATGACTACAAGAGAATACATTTTACAAAACGCCTTAAAGGCATATGAAAAGCTCGATCATAGTGAATTGATGGATATAAAGTATGTTTTAGAACTAGATAACTACACTAAAACAATTCGTGCACGCATACTCTACAATCATCTCTATTTTTCTGATCTAGGCATATCTTTTCTAGAATCTATAGCTCAAGATCAGACTTATCGTAAAATCATAAATCATGCGAACTATAGTCCCCGTATCATTGAATGGATGACTACACTTACAAATCTCGTAAATGTATCAAGCGGAGACTATCCAGCTTTCTTTCTGCACAGTTTGGACAATCCGGAACAACTGTGGAAGCACGCCTTTAATGAACAAATCTCCTTTGCTGGGCAAACATTATTATGGTGTTTGTTAGCACAAGGTGGAGCAAGCTCTCTTAATGATTTAGAGAGCCTGTTTGATAAATTTTATGAATACTCATGCAATAAATATAATTATTTCCGAAAAAGTTTAGACTTTAAGGCCGCACTAAAAGAGTTAGACGGAAGCTTTATTAACATCAGCAAAACTCTTGTTCATTTCTACAACCCATCCGTTCGTGACTTTTTGCAACAATGGCTACATCAAAACCCAGACTATGCTTTGGATATTATCAAAACAGCGGAATGCTTTTCTCAAATCAATCACATTTGGGGGTTTTTAGCTGATAATCAAAATCACGACTTAGACAAGTTTATTACACAATATCAAAATGAAATATTTACTGCTGTAGAGCGTCTAATCGACCGACCACATGGACATATGGAAAAAGATGACGAAACTTACATATGGTCATTTGCCGAACAGGACGCTTCATTCTCATCTCGCATCCCCACATTGACTCAGCTAGCTCATATAACAAAGGATTCGAATTACCTTAAGCTAATTCCACAAATACTCGAGAGCACGAAACAGCAAGGCTTTCACGGTGACGATGGAATTGTGGATTGGGCAAATATGCTCAACCTACACTTACCATCAGAAATCATTAACGACTCAACGCTCGATGAAATCGTACAAACTCTCAAAACATTTATCATCGAGAACGCAACACACGCGAACTGGCTAGAAGATTATGTAACCCTGGCTGATATTGATTCCCACCATCCCCTAAATGTGGAAGAGCGAGATTCGATTAGTAATGCTTTCCAAGGATTAGATGCCGAACATGAACTTTCTTACTTAAGTTCATCATCTGAAATTGAAGAGTATCTTGCTACATATCAAAAAATAAATAATGAGTTCGGAGGCCCCGCTATCGATACCCCCTCAAATTATGATGAAGTGCTGCAGCAAGCTGTTTACGAAGAAGAGCATGCAGAAACCCAAAACCACGATGGTTGGGAAAAATTCCAACAGAAAGCACAGCTGGAGCATGAACATATAGATCATATGTTTTCTGCATTAACTGACAAATAGAAATTACAGGCTTATTGCTCCAATGCTTACTCAGGAGGATGAAGCTCTGCATGTTCAAGAATACGCCCCGAGTAATGATCAGAATTTGCATTTTCTTTCCAGAAACCAATAATGTCATCATCCAGAGCAAGCTTCTCGATTTTAGCTAAGCTCGTTGTTTCTTCCTCATGATAGGGAGCTGTTAAGCCAGCATCAGTATCGGCATCCCCTACAATGACGTATTGAAAGATTTTTCGCATCTCATCTGGAACGCACGCCACCCCTTGATCAATTAGAACTGTTGCGCCCAATTCGAGCCCAACCCGAAATACTTTTGGTAAAACGATTTCATAGTATGCAGGTCGATCCATAGGCTTATGCATCCACAAGTGATTAGGGGCAATATTCGTGCAATTTATCCATAGCCCTAAACGCTTGTCTCTTTGATCAGGGACCTCTGCAGGAATTTCTATCTGTTGAGCAAATTGAGCATCTAAAGGATCATTGGTTTTGATAAGTCCAACCTGACCAATGGTGGACATTGCAATCTCCTGCAAATCAATTTCGCTGCGAATTTTTCTAACACTCGTAAAATATCCATAAGCAATATTCTTAAGTTGTGCCCGCCCCTGAATATTCCAGGTTGATCCCCATATTTCTCCGCTTCTATTGATACCCTCAAAACCTTTTTCATTTGTATGGTGGTAGAGAAACAACTGAAGTGTTCCATTTGATTTTCTCCACCTACCATCTGGGGAAGGCCAAACAGGTCCATCGATCTTTTCATAAAAGCATTTGTAAATAACACTGCCATCTTTGTGCGTTCTCAGCTTGCCCTGCTGAAAAAACAAAACACGGAGGCATGCTTTGCTGTTAGCTACAAATGTAAAACGGCAAAAACCGCCGTCTCCATCCGGCAAAAACCCGATTTGGTTTGGATCGAAAAATACGGGTACGAAGAATGGCTTGTCCTTATCGTTCCCAAACAGAATATCAGGCTGAACTACAGAACCATGGGGCATATGCACAAGCCTGCATTTGATATAACCCTGTTTGATTATTTGTGTTGATAGCAACTGACGAACAAGTTTTTTAACCACTGAGCCCCCCATTGATTTGTTGTTGTTTTATGAGCAACACACTCTGTCTGAACGGAAGGGGCCTGTACAAAAGTCTCGCCACACTTCACCGATATTCTGGTCGGCCATGCCACATGAAATCTGTTGCCCAGATTGTCCACATGCATAGAAACAAGCTGTTCTGTTTCTCTGAACGAGTCCTAAAAAATCGAAAAGCTGAGATACACCATCAACCACTACCCCATCGTATGACTGTTCGTATGGAACACTGATGGTTGTCGCCTTTACGCCCAGAAAACTTGTGTCAAACCTATCGTGTCCAGGCACAATGCGAAGAATTTCTTTTTGTGGTTTTCCTGGAAAGAATAGTTTTCCTGTCGTGTATTTTGTCAGAGTACTTCCCTCTATATCCGCGTAACTCCGCGACAAGAGGTCCTTATATTGGGCTTCGGGAATTTCTACGGAATGCTTGACTTCCCACATCAACTGTCCAGCATTTAGCCCAACCTCGTGCACATGAACTGGGTTTGGCCCAATTGCTTCAAATGAGAATTCATATTCACCCTCATTAACCTTCAATAAGTCCAAACTTAAATGCGATTGCGCATTTACAATAGCAAGAGTGGTGACGACACCAACAAGCGCAGAGCCAATTCCAATAATAATTAGACGAATTTTCGACGTAATGTCACCCGCTGTAAATAATGCAGAAATATGTTCAATTAACTTCACATCTTCCCCCTTGCTAAGGTCATAATTAACTCACCACATTTAACGTGTGCGTATGACAACCATTCTCTCATAAGTTTATTTGCGAGGAAATGTTAAAGTGGTCCTCTCAAAAAAATGATGGGATTTTACGAGCCCCCACATCAATCAAGTTGTGTCTCGCCAGCCCCCCATACCCCCCCTCTGCTTAAATCGACACCCGGCACAATCTTGGCACAAATTGATTTCATTTCCCGGTCTGTTCAGCTTGACGAGGATGGCAATTCTCTCTAGCGTAAAAGCCATAGATACTTGACGTATCAAGAGATAAATCAAATCGGCGGAACCATTAAATTCATTTAATATCAATGATTTAGCGCCCTCCGAAGGCAGAGGTCGTGAGTTCGAATCTCGCCGGGTGCGCCATTCAAAAGCCCCGAAAACCGGGGCTTTTGGCCGTTTTAGGGGCTGATTTCAGATCACCTCAAAATGCCCGGAAGTGCCCCTCGAAGAACCCAGAAACACAGCGTCCAGCACCCTCCAGATACTTTGAATAGTATGTACCCCCAAACGAAGAGGTTTTGGGCCAGCTAGGAAGGGTGTTTCTGTTTATTTAGCCCGCCCTAGTCTATATACATCTGATGTTGATTGGACAGGATGTACTGCGTCTTCATGGGCAAATGCACGTTTTTCAGAGCAGATTGTAAAAGCGACCAATGAAGCTGTTGACCTATCACTACAAAGGGCGCGCGCTTCGGCTGTGATGGTCCTATGAAAGTGTTTGACGCTTGAACGGGGCGCGCCATACTTAAGGCATGATCAATGCACGGATCACTCGGTTCATACACCTGTCGGTCGCGGGCGCTTGGGCGGCTGCGGTTCTGTGCGGTTCTGTGGACAGTGCTTTTGCAGACACAGCGCACAATTGCCGGGCCCAGAGCGTGCACGCAAGTTGGCTAAAAGCCATCAACGCCAAAATTGCAAAAGCGAAGCAAAACAATCCGAATATTGATGTGTCCGGCTATTTTCAAAAACGCGACCGTGAAGTCGTTCGCCACGAACAAGCCCACCTCGCCGCGGCATGCGAGTGGGGATTGTCCATTCACTATCTGAAAACACGCTATAAAGGTCAGGTGTATCGCACTGCCGGGTGTACCCGTGTTCGGGGCGATGCCCCTTGGCAAATTGCATATCTCAGCGCGCTCGCACCATTGGCGGAGGGCATAGAGCCTTCGCCCTATGACCGCCGTATCGCAGAGGCCACAAGCCGTCTTTTACGTTCGAAACGCGACCCTTGGCAGCAGGTCGGGCTTTGTCCGGCCGCAGCGAAGGTCAAAGCTTATCTTGAACACAGAGGGGATGGGGCTGTTAAAGTTCCTCCTGGCAAAATTCCCAAAAGCGGGCCGCGCATCATTTACGGGAATTGAAGGTTCTGCATTGGCGAGATAAAATGCGATGGAACACGCGCTAAGGTGTGAGGATCGCAAACCCCACCATTAAGGCACCACCATGACCGATACACCATCTGTCCGCCGCCCCGTTTTGGGAACTTTGATGTTGATCGCAGGTTTGCTGTGTCTGGGGATCAGTGCGGTGTTGTTGGTGAAAAGCCACTTCGGCCCCTTTTTTGTGGTCGAAGGCCACATCAATGTGGCGGCGACCATGCAACAAGGCGGCACGCGCCTGCGCGGTGGGGGCGGGGATGCGGTGGTGATCCTTTTAAAAGAAGACCTCACCCCAACGCCTTACCCGCCGGAATTTTCCCTTACCCTGTCGTTGAGCGGATCGGAAAGTTTCCACATGGCCCAAAGGCTGCCCCGGGGAACAGCGGTGAAACTGTTCATGGATGGAGATGATCTGCAAGATGCTTTGACGTACGCACAAACCCGCCACGCCACGGAGCAGTCGGGCCAGGTGTATTCAGGCTTTGGCTTTTGGCAGGTGGAGGGTTTGGTTCATCTGCATAAAATTGAGTGGATGGAAAACGGAGACATCGTTTCCGCACACCGCACCTTCACCGCCATTTGGTTTTGGACTGCCTTTTTGGTCATCATTGGGTTTGCGTTGAGTGTGGAAGGCCGTGCACACCTTGTTGGGAAACCTGTGTCGCCGGATGACAACGCCCCCTAGGTTCCGTCTGCGCCACCCGGCTGATAAAAGCCATAGACATAATTGGACAGTTCCACGGCACAAAACACAACACACCGCTCACCATCGCGAATTTCCACAGGCGTGGTTTGATAGGTCTGGTCCGGATACTGGGGGTGATGAACTTCCACGCGCGGCCCATCCAAGCGATGCCATTTGTGCGCCCAGACGTTTTCAACGCCGCCCAAGCGCAAAGGCTCCCCTTCCGAAACAATCGCCACATACGGCCAAACGACCAAATCGCCCAAAACGAAACCTTTCAACATGTTCTGACTTCGACTTAGTCTAGCACGAATTGGACGCGCTCTTTAAAAGTCCGCTTTTGACCAATAATGACTGTTCAGCTGGCGAGCATGCGGGCACATAATTTGACATTTCAATAAATTTCGAAATAATAGCGTTAATCCGTTTTTGTTTGTTACTCCTGCCGACAAGGTGTGCCGTTTTGATGAAGTTATCCGTATTTCAAGCCACGCAAATTCTTTCCGGACTTGCGAACGAAATGCGTCTTGAAGTCTTTCGGAGCTTGGTTGCACGCGGCGGCATGTCCGCTGGCGAGTTAGCTGAAGAACTCGGTGTTAGGGCTTCAACGCTATCCTTTCATCTCAAAGACTTGCGCCATGCGGGTTTAGTATCCAGCCAAAAGCAAGGGCGGCAAGTCATCTATGCCGCGAACTTTGACAACCTCAATGATCTATTGAGCTTCTTGGTGGATGACTGTTGTGGTGGTCGGCCTGAGCTGTGTATTCGCACTGTCGAGTCCACAAAAAGCTGCTGCGACAAAACGGCATAAGGGATTTCGGTTTATAAAAACGGTGTCTTTCAAATCTAAAACAAAATGAAATGAGGTTTGGTGGTTGCACAAATCCATTTGCCCGTGGCGATATTCATTTGGCGCATGATTGTCCCGATGCAGCTGAAGGCCGACTTCAATACGCTCACCGTGCAGGAACGTAGGGGTGCAAATTGTGAATAAAACCAAACGTTGGTACATGACTGTGCCAGTTTAACAGGTAAATTAATGACTATTGGGAGGATGTGTTGTGATGTTGCTGAAAGAAATGACATGGATCAAAAAAGCTGTTTTTGCGCTTTTGGCTCTCATGGCTGTGATGGGGGGGCAAGCCTCTGCCGATACCGGGGACGTGTTGGTGGACACAGATTGGCTCGAACAGCACATTGACGACGACAATTTGGTGATTTTGGAAGTCCGTTATCACCCGCACCGATATTATACCATTGGCCATATACCTGGGGCCGTACAGGTTCAACGCTTTAAAGACCTTGGCGATAATGATGGTCAATCCATCATGTTATTTCCAGACAAGCCTGCCTTTGAAAAAACCCTGAGAAGCTGGGGCGTGAATGACAACTCATCAATCGTTATTTATGATGATTCACGTTCTGCATTGGCATCACGGCTATATTTCCTTCTGGACTACTATGGCTATGATATGACCCAGGTGAAGGTATTGGATGGCGGTACTGTCGCCTGGCAAAGTTTTAATGACTTGGAAACAGATAAGGTCGAGCCTAAGCGTGGGACTGTCACCCTTAAAGAGGCACGCTCTGAATTGAGTGTTGAGTGGACCGGCGTTTACGACCGGGTTGTTTCACAACGCGATACCCAAATGGTCTTGCTGGATGCACGTCCGTCGACCCACTACAGTGGCAAAGAAATTGTTCATGCTGTGCGGGGCGGGCATATTCCAGGTGCAATCAACATTGTTAGCCTCAGCGGTACAGAAGGTGAAACCCAGTTGTGGAAAACGGCTGAAGACCTTGCACAAATGTATGCGGACATTCCGAAAGACAAGACCGTAATTGCATACTGCCACGATGGTTTCCGCATGAGCTTGGCTTACATGCAGCTCAAGGCAATAGGCTACAAGGATGTTCGTTTGTACAACGGTGGCTGGGGGCATTGGGGCAATGAATTGTCCTTACCCGTTGTCGAAGGTCGCGAACCGTTTGACGACACATTTAAGTTGTAGTCGGCTACATCAATGATGATGGCGTTAGATAAATCCAAAGTGGCTCTTTTCACTTCATTGTGTAGAGAGCAGCTTTGAATATTCTGGCTGAGGCTTTCTGGTGTGGCTTTTTCCTCAATTGTGCCATGGCCAGTCTGATTCAGTCCCGTTTAATCCCCGATATTCGAAAAATGGCACAACAGCACCCGAACAACGAGTTGATTTAGTTACACTTTAATTCGCTCTCTCACCCTCCGAAGGCAGAGGTCGTGAGTTCGAATCTCGCCGGGTGCGCCATTTTTTAGACCTGAAAGTGCCTTCCCCAGCCCTGCTGCTCGTTCGGGTGGCGCAGAAGGTTTTTGCTTGTGCAACAATCACCGCAACACAACAGCTATGGGTATGGAGAAAACCATATGGGTTCCCACGTCAATTTAGAGGCGGCTTCAGAGGCGTTCTACAAGGTCTTGTTTGAAAGAGCGCCCGAATTAGAAAGCAAATTCAACAATTTGAGCTTCCAACGCCAAATGTTCGAAGGCGCGCTTAAGTACATTGAAATTGCTGAGGAACAAGGCGAAGATGTGGAAACACAGCTGCGCGCCATCGGCCTTAGACACCGCGGGCAAAACATCTCATCCGAACACATGGCCATCGGCCGCGAAGCCTTCCAAGCGGCCCTAAGCGCCGGCGGCGTTGATGACCCCGCCGCCATTGAAACATTCATGAACGGCTATGACGCCGTTCAAAGCAAAATGAAAATTTCAATTTAGAGCGCAGCCTTCGCATAAAAAAGCTGACCCGGCGCGCGTCTCCGGCTCTGAGTTGGACCCGTAATTGGAGCCATTATCTCAACCTCGCCAACCACCGCACGCTCCATCAAGACATCACCAATGCCATGATCAAGTAGACGTTTTTTTAGTCTTCGTGAGAAAAAAACGCTCTCGACCCTCCATAGCCTTTGCAGTTTGGTTTTTTCAAGCGTGGAGGCTTTCATGTTTTGCTCCTATTCCGTTCCCATTTGGCCCTCAGTTTTGGCGCTTTTGCTGGTTTTTGGTCTCATCCCCACGGCAAACGCCAGTTGGCAATCGCGTGTGTTGTTAATCGGTGTGGACGGCGGCGGCGCCATCCCGCGTCACAACCAACCCTTTGTGGATTTGACCGACGCGTTGGCTGAACGGCTCAAAGGCTCCACCTACGTCATCTATACCGAAAACAACGACAAGCCTTTCAAAAAGAAGAACCGCAATCCACGCAATCTGCGTCAAACCATTTCGGCGGTTGAAAAGCTCCCCGACAACCGGTTGGACTTTGCCGTGTTGTTGACCGCCAAGCGCGAAGTGGGACGCCGTGCAGATCACACCCAATTTTCCCTAAAGGTCATCGCCCGCTTGATCGATCCCTTGGACGGTCGGGTGCTGGAAACCATCAAAGTGAAATCTCAGACGCTACACATCCCTAAAAAGCGGTGTGGCCCGCCGTGCATGCGCAACGCCACATATGAAGCCAATGACACCATCGCCCCGTTTTTAGCCCTGCGCCTGACCGAAGAAATTGAAGAGCGCGAAGACGATATGCGCGCCGACTATGACGACGGCGACGACTTTTATGAATATGACGAAGTCGATGATCTTGATCTGCGTCGCGACTTGAACGGATAAGGAATGGACCCATGATTCACGGTGTACAAAACAATGCCATGGCGGAAATCGCCTTAGCGCTGGCCATGGGGTTCTTTTCCATCATGGTCTTGACCTTGGTGTCCATGGGCAGCGGCCTAACCCCCGCCCAAAGCGTAGACACCGCCCACAGCCCCGGCGTTCAGGTGCAACACTCCGAGCCCACAAAATCACAAGACCAAAGTGCCCAAGAAGACATCAAAGTCTCCAGCGCGGACTTAGTCATCTATCACGCCGGGCGTTATCTGGATGCGGATTTGAAACCCTTAGACCCAGCGTCTTTGGCCGGACGTGAGAAAGTCGTTCTCGCCGTTGACGGCAACTTGCCCATGACCGAAGCCTTAAAAGCGCGCGAAGGCGTTCCGGTCGGCAACCTCACCATCGCACCTTTAGACGCACGGTGGCAAAAAGCCCTGAAGGAGACGTCATTATGATCCGCGTTTACCCCCGCTTTATCATCTTAGGCCTGCTCACCCTCGCCGTTTGGATTGTGGGTATTGCGCCCGCTTTTGCCCTGACCCGCGTCGAAGTCAAACGTTTGGTCGTGGAAACCGCGCTGGATAAAAACGTGCCGCCGTCTTTGGCCTTAGCTGTCGCAAAAGTCGAATCCGACTTTAACGCCCACGCGCTCAGCCCCGCAGGGGCGCGCGGCGTGATGCAGATTATGCCAAAAACCGCACAAGACGAATTTGGTGTGGCCGAAGACGATTTGTGGGATGCGCAGACCAACGTGCGTTTGGGCGTGCGCTTTCTCAAAGAACTGCATCACATGTACGGTGAGCGTTGGGAACTGGCGCTATCGCACTACAACGGCGGCTCACTGAATAGAAGCGGTGCCGACGCCCATCCCCATGCCTATACGCGGCGCTATGTCAAATCGGTGATGAAATGGCAACAGGTCTACACCGAACAAAACGCCGTGTGGCAAGTGCTGTCCGACCAGACTGAAAACGTCCGCGTAGCGAAAGCCGCACCGAAAAGCGATGTGCCAAAAGATGTGCCAGAAGATGTGCAAGAACTTGATATCGTGGAATGGGAATCGCATGCAGAAGACGTCGCGTATGAACACGACGAATGGGAAGTGATCGACCTCGAACCACGCCCGCGCCATCGTGATGTTGCCTTCGACCGCCGCCCGCCGCCGCGCCATCACGCCAAACGCCGCGGACCGGTCCGTGTGTTCCGCGGCTCACACTTTCCCAAGCATTGGCACTGACGTTTGATTTGACATGAACCAGGACGTAAACTAGGCACCAGGCCAACAAGGGGAGCGCCTTCGTGAACACTGCGATCAGCACACTCGCCCAATCCGGGGGACGTGACACCTTAATCCAGGATTTTCGCGCCGTCGCCGAAGCCACCACGCTCAGTGGTGCGCCGCGCTATAGTGAGACACCGACCTTGATGTGGCTGGCCAAGTTCGTCACCGGGGCTGCAGGCGGTCCCAACAAGGACGCCCCGCTTTTTGAACTCTGTCATCTCATAACAGCACTGAAACTCGGCTTCGGTGGCGGTGCAGATTTGCGTGCTGAGTTCTTCTTAGGCCTCAACCCAGCCACACCGGCGGCGTATAAATCCTTCTTTGACGACGCCGTTGCTGGAGAAGGTCTCACTGTAGAAGACGAGCAAGTCACCCTCAACTCAGGCCCGGCCCCGTTCTCCATCCGTTATGGCCGCATGCCGCGTTTGGTCGCCTTGTTCGAATTCTTAGCCGGGCTCGACGCCTTTTCGTTTTTTGGCGCGTTCAACGACATCCTCGATGAGTTGGAACAAAGCCCAAATCTTGCCGCCATCAAAGCCGCCGCCAATCAATTGTCCAGCCGCATGCGCCACTATCGCCTGCAACACTTAGCCTCTGCCGAAAGCGATGGGAAATTCACGACGGTGTATTCTTTTTTGCAAGACCGCAGTCCACAAAATGCCTTCCAAATCGACGACGCGGCAATTTTTGAGTTCTGGGCCCTCCATAATCAACAAAACGATTATAAGGGATATAGAACCGTGTTCGATTTGTTTTTCAAATTCATGGCCGCGATGGACGAAGTCACGTCGCGTCGCGCTGCCCAAGACGCAGGCGTATTGGGTGCCGACCGCGAAGGCGGAGAGCTGGACATTGGCGAAGACAGCATTGACGTCTTGTCCCCAAATTGGGAAAGCCCTTTGGACGTCTTCGAAGAACCGCCCTTATCCGACATCAAGTTTTTCAAAAAAAGCACCGAGTTGAAACCCCTTGAGACTTTGATGACCTATGGGCCAAAGGTTCAGTCTTTGGCTTTGGCTTTTTTGCGCTATGAAATTTTCGGATTTTTGCAATCGGCCATCACCAACGATTTGCAAATCGGGCGCGGCGAAGAGTCTGTGCAGAACCGGGTCCAATGCACCGATGCTGAAGCGTACACCGAACGCAAAACCACCTTTGAAACCTTAGAAGCCCATGTCCACCAACTGATCCAAGCCTGTCTGCATGTGGTCGCATCCGACACGGTCGTCGCCTTTCCGGGTATAGAGGACGACAGCGCCAAAGCGTTTAAGAAGCTCACACGCAAAGGCTTTGATGACCGTGCCCGCGACAACGCCGATGCCTTCAAGCTGGCCGCCGATCCCTTGCTCAGTGTGCGCACGCAACTGCAAGGCCTGTTGAAGGCCTTGGATAAGCTTGATCTTGAAACCCATTTCGATGCGGACCGCGTAGCCTTTCGCCAACAATTTAGAGCACTCTACGGAGAAGCCTCATGATCACCTACACACCCAACCCCAAAGATAAAGAGGTCGCCCAAGCCGAGTTTCGCGCACTCAGCCAAGCCCAAGGCTTGATGGATGCCGAAGGCGGCGCCGTCTCCCCCAGCCGCCTGTGGGCCTACGCCCAAAGCCAGCTCAGCGACGGCTTTGAAGATGTTTTACATGCGCTCGACCAAAACCCTGACATGCGCAAAGCTTACGGCGCCATGATCCGCAGCGCCGCCATGTACAGTTTCCCCGAAGCCATGGCCGCAGCCGAAGCGGACACCTTGCCCGAACGCGCAGGCCAAGGCTGCAAGCTGTCGCTCAAACCGTCGCGCGCGGAACAAACGCAGCTGTATTTGATCATTGAACTTGCCGATACCTCTAAGAAACCGAAGGCTTTGGTCGTTTCCGACAAAAAGGACCGCACCGCTTTGCTGACCCTGCCCCAAGCGCGCGATGGGATTATTCAAGTGATTGTGGAGAAAAATTCCGATATCGTCCGTTTGTTGAAAGATCCGAAGTCGGAGGCCTATCTGAAGTGAAGCGCATCGCCGTTCACGTCGCGACCACGGGCGGTCCTGTGCTGGTCCAGCGCATCACGCCCGAGTTCGCCGCCCAATCCATGATCTGTTTGGGCCGCACGTCCGAAGTGCTGCCCATCAGCGCGGACTATGACGACTTCGTCAAACCGGGCAGCGGCGTGATCATGCGCGAATTCGGCCCCTTTGAAGAAAATGCCTTCCGCCTGGACGCGTCGGGCCCCATCGGCACCGGGCGCAGTTGGCAGCTGGGTGTTTATGCCGCCCACGCCATCGATCACAGCGAACATTGTGTGCTGTCTTCAGATGAAGACGCCGACACCATTTTGTGGATGACGGGCATGGTGGACTATGACTTAAACGTCAAAGCCGTGGACCACATCGCCGACAAAGCCCAAGCGGCCCAAGATCAAATGACCACGTGGCTGGCGGACGGAAAACGCGTTTTCGCCGTCGTGCCCAAGGGCAACAATCACAAAGACCTGTTGTCCAGCCGACTGCCCGACGGGGTCGAGATTTTGCCCGCAGGCAGTGTCGAGCATGCCCTGGCCCCCTTGCATCTCTCCCAAGGCTCTGCTTCGGGGGCACAAGAAACACAAAAGGCCAAGACCAACCGTGCGGGCTGGGCCATGTTTGGTGTCGTGGCCGCAGCATTTGCCGTGATCGTCTATAACTTGCCCGATTTTGCGTCTGAGACGCCCACCCCACCGCCTGCGTTGGAGATCAAAGGCGACATCACCCTGCCCGCACCTGAAATCGCCGCAGAACCAAAGCCCGAAGCGGAACCGGAGCCCGAGGAAGAAGACTTCGCCCTAGAAATCTTTAACGAAGACGGCGAAGACTTGGTCTTTAACTACGGCGACCATTTGGAGTTTGCGGTTGAGATGAACCGCAACGCGTGGCTCAACTGTTTTTATTTCCAAGCCGACGGCAAGGTCTTGCAGCTCTACCCCAATCCTTACGTCGAAGAGGTCTTCCGCTTTGAAGCGGGAGAAACCTACGACATGCCCAGCGAAGAATTTTTCCCCTTCCAAGTCCGCTTCGCCCCGCCGGCGGGCGAAGAAGTCATCGTGTGCTTCGCGTCGGAAGAAAACCTCACCGATGAACTGCCCGAGCCCCTCAAAGGCCAGACCAAAGGCCCGCTTCCGGCCACCGTCGCCAACGACATCCCGCGCATTTTCCATTCCCTTGCGGGTGACGGTTTGGCCGTGGCAGAACTGCCGTTTGTGATCGAGCCTTAATTTTTTTTCTGCTTTCCCTAAAAAACGCGCCTAGGCCGTCCATAGCCCTCTTCAGAAACAGTTATGAAGAGGTTCGAAGCTATGCCGACCCACATCAAATCCCAGAAATTCTTGAGCCGCAGCCGCGCTTTGGCTGCCGTTTTGATCTCCAGCGCGGCCTTGTCCGCGTGCGTCACCAGCCAAACCTTTGACGAAGGCATCGGATACCGCGAAGCGCGCTTCCAAGAAGTGTCCGCCATGCGCGAATTCCGCCAATGCCGCGACGATGCGTTGGAACTGGACCGCCAAGCCCGCTCGAGCGGCGATGCCGCCAAATACTTAGCCTCCGCCCGTCTGTTGGAAAAATGTGAAGCCAGCATTGGGCCGGGTGCGGGAAGCGTCGCCAAGGAAGAACGCATGCGCGCTTACGCCTTGAGCATCCAAAACCATTTGAAAGGCGGCAACGTCACAGCAGCCCGCGTGAGCTTGGACAAGTTCAAAGTCGCCTATGTCGACATGGATCTTTATTACGCCGACGGCTCGTCCTTCATCGACACGGTTGAAATTTTGGTCGGTGCAAAAAAACCGGGTGCAACCGGGCGCTTTTCCAACGCCAATGTGAACCGTGAGCTCAAAGCCGAGCTGCGCCGTGTCAAACACTGGCAGAAACACTAATCCGCGAAGCGTGAGGAGATCACTATGACCCGCAGAACCTCCCTATCTCATCTGGTATTCGCTTCGGCTTTGTTGGCGACGACCGTCCTGGGCACAGCCCCCGCCCAGGCCGACAACGCCAACTGGTCGCCGCAATCAAGCGAACGTCTGGTGAAGCTCCCACCCAGCTATTTGAAAAAATCCTTGGACCACGACTTCAAACAATCCAGCCTCGGCGAGGCCTTGGGCGAGACGGAAGAAAACATCTCGCTCAAAGGGCAAACCTTGGCGGACTTGAAACAAGCCATCGGATCCAGCAACGGCGATGTGCGCCTAGAACTGCGCCACGAGTTTTTGGCCGAAAAACGCGCCTACTTAAACATGATGACGGATCGCAACGCGTTGCGCCGCCAACACTTGGAAACCAAGCGCAATCTGTTTGAAGACATGTTGGATCACTTAAACGCACAGGAAAACCAAGGCCCCGGTGCAGAAGAGGTCATTGCAAACCAAGACGCGGCGTTTGAGCGGTTCGAGCGCACCTACGCCGATGTGGACAAAAACTTCTTCGCCACCAACATGGAACCGGAAAGCAAATACGCCCAGCAGTTCAGCCAAAATATGCAGGCCATCGAACAACTGGTCGCGCGCATCGAAAATCACAAGATGAACGCGTCCAGTATGACTGATGACGGCCTGCCGCTTACCCGCAAAGAACACCTGCGCCGCTTGGTGTCCGACGTGCAGTCGGAACTGTCCGTCATCGAACAAGAAGAAACCATCTTGGGCTACATGGCCAAGCTGGTGGCGCTCGATGCCATGGACCTGGCCGAAGACGGCATGGATATGGAACTTGCCGACAGCGACGTCACCAACGCACTGAAACCCGCAACGTCCGTCAGCTATTTCCTCGACAACTGATTTGATAGGAGACCTTGTTATGTTGAAACGCTCTTTAAAAACCGTGCTGGTCGGCTCTTTCATCGTCGCCGCATTTTCCGTCGCCGCCACCGCCAAAGCCGGCACCTTGGAAAACTTAGAACGCGAACGCGCCCAGACCGTTCAGTATTTTTTGGACACCAACCTGGAACCCAACGAACGCTTAGCACGCATCGATGTGTCCAAGCGCCGCTTGATCGATATGGAACGCATGGTCCTGCGCGACAAATCCTTGCGCGGCAAAACCACGCCCATCGTGCGCCGCGCATTTTTGAACTATGACGTGACGTTCATGGCCCATTCCGCGACCGAAAAAAATCTCACCATGGTCGACAACTGGCTGGACCAGTTTGCCGTCAGCACCGACACCTTGATGACCGCCAAAATCGGGAAACGTTGATATGCGCAGAGTGCTTAACATCGCCGAAACCGGGTCGCGCTCACTCAGCTATGTTTTGGGCGGTGGCGTCATCGCCCTGGCCATCGCGGTGGGCATGACCTCCCAAGGTCCCGACGCCATTGCCGAGTGGACCTTGGAAGTGTTCGGTGTGACCTTCATCACCTTGTTCAGCGGGCTGATCTTCGCCACGGTCTATTGCTGGACGCGCTTAAGCGACACAACACTCAGCGACAAACAGCGCAGTGTGTGGCTGGAAGCCGGACTGCACGGTGCCAACGGTGTGTCGACATTGGCGTTGACCTATACCCTGTTGGGCATCTCGCTTGGCATCGGCACCTTGTCCGAACAAGAGCTCACCCCCGCAACGGTGCAAACCGTCATCAGCCAACTCACCGATCACTTCAGCCTTGCGTTCATGACCACCGTGGTGGGCCTGCCCACGTCGGCGGCGTTGCGCGCCTTGGTGCTGATCAGCCATTCGCGCCTGGATGCCCAAAAGGAGGATGCCTCATGCGTTTCTTGATCTTTAACATCGTCGTCGTCGCCGCCTTGGCATTTTTGGTCATGGACCGCCCACAAGTCGATCTGGCCCGCGCCGTTCCGGGTGATCTTTCCATCCCAGCCGTTGCCCAGCCCGAGCCCGAGCCCGCTCCTGAAATCGTTCAACCCCAACTCAAGCCAAAGCCCCAGCCAAAGCCCAAGCAGCTGACGGAGATGCCTGAACTCCCCCCTGCTAAAGAGGTTCCCGTGCGCGTCACCCACAAAGCGCCCCGCGACGTTTCACCCGGGTTGACGCAAACGGCTGAGCGCATCAAAGCTGAAATCACCCAGCGTCAAAACGCACCGCTCCCCGAAGACCAAGAAGAGCCTGCCCAAACCGCAGCCGTTGAGACAAACACCTATGACAAATCCGTCAGCCGCCGCAAAGCCCTGATGGATTTAGCCAGCGACATGGAGCTCATGTTCGCCGAAAAGATGATGAGGTAAGCCATGGCGCGCCGAACCACATGGACGGGATATGTTTCCACAGGCGTGAGCGCCCTGTTGGCCGTGTGGATCTTAGCGCTGCTGATCCAGCCCACACCACCGCAGCCGAAACCGGGCAAAACACAAGCCAAGCCTGAGGACGTGGCAAAGGCCGAGCCAGCCCCCGAACCCATTCCTGCAGCCTTGGCGTTGCCAGCACCCCCAAAACCAACACCGCCAAAGCCAGCTCCTACAAAAGGGGTTAAGCCCAAGCCCCAACCCGAACCGGTCACAGAAACTGTGCAAGAGGCTCCGCCCAAGCCCGTACACAAGGCAAAGGTTGTACAGAAATCAAAACCGAAGCCCAAACCCAAGCCCAAGCCCAAAACCCCGGCCCCCTTCGTTCCTGCGGCGGCTGATGTGGTTGAAGGGCGTACATTGCTGAGAACCTTGGAACACGGCAAAGGCCCCTTGATCGAAATCGCGTGGCCCAGTGACCGTTCCAAACACGGGCGTTTGTTCAAACACATGACCGCGTGCTTGGGCATGCGTGTGGCGGTGATGGACAACAGCTCTCACCTGTTTGTCGCCGAAGGCAAAACCGGGCAGCCTTGGGACATCAACTTGGACCGCTACAGTGGGTTTTTGCGCCAGCCCGCAGGCTGGCTGACCCCGTTGGAACGCAACGCCGAAACCGCCATTCGCAAACACCACAACATGAAGTCCGTCGCGTCCGGTGTGCGCATTTTTCCGCGCCAAGTGGATGCGGCGTTGTTGGGGGGCTTGCGCAAATACATCGGCACCCATTACAGCACAGCCAAATCCATCCGCGCGCGCTACCGGTTGAACGGCACTGTCGTCGTTGTCGAAAACTTAAGCGTCGATGGCAAAGCCGTCGCCGGGCGCATCGGGCTCAAAGCCCAAACGTCCAGATGTGTATGGAGGACGTAAATCATGAAACTTTTTCAAATCGTTTGTGCGGTGAGTGTAACCCTGGGATTGGGCGCGTGCATCCCCACCCAAGTCAAACCCGTCGAAACCGATGCCCAAGGGGCCATGCAAGCCAACGACCGCACGGTGCAGTTTCACGTGAGTGAGGCCTACTATCAAAACGCACCCGACTGCGCCATCATCAAGCCCATCATCGGAAACGGCCCCACAGAACTGACCCGGTTTGTCGAAAAGTCTGTAGCCCGCCAGTTAACCGGCAAGGTGGAACGGGTGATCACACCGCTCAGACGCGATCGCTTGGCGCGCAAGAACGGCTATGACTTAAGCACGCCTGCCGACTTTAAAAGTTTTGCGCGCACGCAACGCTGTGCCTACCACGTCACCATTGAGCTGCAAGGCAGCGGCGATCAATATGCTGTGATCTGGTCCGACAAACACGTCGGCGTGAAGATGGAGCTGTTGAAAACCCGCACGGACGAAGTCTTGTGGCGCGGTGCCCACGTGGCGCGGCGCGGCGACGGCGGCGTGCCGCTTTCGCCCCTGTCGATCTTAGCCAATGCCGCCAAAGCCGCGTCGTTCAGCGCGGATACAGGTTTGGTGTATTCTATTGCCAATGATGCGGTGCGCCGTATTCTGACAACCTTGCCCGATATCCGGTAACCGATCTATTGGGGTTTGAGAAAAGAAACGTTAAGATATGCGTCTGAGAGGACAAAGCCAGAATGATCCAGCCTTTGCGCACATTACTTTCCCTGACGTTGGCCCTTTGCGCCACGCCTGCGGTTGCAGAAACGGCAGCGGTCATCATCGGCAACTCCACCTATGGCACAAACCTGCCCACCGTTGAATATGCCGAGCGTGACGCAGATGCTATTCGCACCTATTTGATCGACGTGATGAAGGTTGACCCAGACAACATCATCGATCTGCGCAACGCCACCAAGGCACAAATGGAAACGGCGCTGGGCACCGCGACGAACCCGAAGGGCAAGCTTTGGCATTATGCCGGCTCGAAAAAAGACGACGAAGTCTTTGTTTATTATTCCGGCCACGGCGTGTCGGGTCTCAACGATCAGCGCCAATACCTTTTGCCTGCGGACGCCCTGCCGGACTTTGCGGAGCTTAATGGCTATCCGCTATCCACGCTTTACAACAACCTAAAAGGTTTCAAGCGCGCCACCGTGGTGATTGATTCGTGCTTTTCCGGATCCAGCGCAGGCGGCACCCTGTTCCCGTCATCGTCAGGCGGTGTCATCGTTCCTTTGAGCGAAGAGGTGGACGACAGCCTCACCGTGCTCACCGCTGCGGGATCCAACCAACTTGCCAGTTGGGATCACGACGCCAAGCAAGGCTTGTTCACCGAATACTTTCTGCGTGGTGTCTACGGCGAAGCCGATGCCAACACCGACGGTGTGGTGTGGGCTGATGAATTGAAAGCCTATTTGGACAAAACCATGTCCAAAGCCGCTCGGCGTCACTTTGGCCGCGAACAAAACGTGTCCTTGTCGGGAAACTTCGATCGTGTCTTTGCCTCTTACCCGCCGGGGAATATGCCCGTGCGCCCGAAGACGATTGTTGAAGATAAAAAACCGGAGCCCCCCAAAACACAAGTTGCCACCGTCGAGCCCAAAGCCGTTGCGCCACAGGTTGACGAACCCTATGAAACGGTTGAGCCTGCTCCTGCCTTGCTTGTCACGCGGCGCTACGGTGTCGCGATGCGCAATGCCAAAGTTTTTGAACACCCCAAAAAGGGGACGGAGATTCTCACGTTTGTGCGCAAAGACCATAGCCTCATGCTTACAGGACGCACTAAGAACGGTAAGTGGTACGAAACCGACACCAACGGCATCATCGGCTTTATCCGCCGCGCCAATGTCGCTTTGTTGGAGGCCGGGGAGCTGGCCCGTTGGCGTGCCGCGTCCACCACCGGCAGGCTTGCGAACTACCGCGCCTATTTGCGTCATCACCCGGACGGCTATTTCGCCCAACGCGCTGAGCGATTTATCGAACGCAACACCGTGGTCAAACAAGACGACAGCATCAACATCTATCGTGCCCCACCCCCCAGACCCAACAACAAGCGTCCGCCGCCGCCACGCCGTGATAAACCGTTATTCCCCCGTCGATAACGTGGTGCATTACACCACACGACAATGATTGTCGAAGCGCACATCTGCTTTAGCTGTTTTCACCAAAGATTTTGCATCAACGGCAAAAACCTGAGACGCAACAACAAAATACCGCCGAACACAATATCCGGCGGATTTAGGGGCAAAACCCCGTTCATTTAGGGGTGTGGGTTTACTCAGTCAATGTCGGCAACGCATCGACATAACGCTGCCAGGACTGCTCATCGAGCCACGGTTTGTAGACCCCATACAGTTCACTCCTATGGCGGGACTTTAAGATGATGGCGTTGAGATCTCCGATCACCCTTTCCCCCCATGGCGTTTTGGGACAGCCGACATAAACCTTGGTGTAGCCCGCATGTTCGCGCACGGGAATGGAAACGATATCATCGCTCAAACCCAGTTGTTTTTGAAGGTAGCGCGCTTCATATCCATAACCGATGGTGTAATCGAAGCGACGGCGGTCCAGCATCTGGATCAGGCCTGCGAAGATTTCATGGCCGTATGTACCGTAGGCATTCGTTTCCGACAAATGGGATTTCAGAACGTCATCTAGGTCACTGCTATAAGAACGGCCCATAGAATACCCGAACACAAAACCCGAACTGCTGAGCAATTCCACCAACGAAATGGCCCCATTTTGATCCCTGTACGGTTCAAATTCTTCTAAGCGGCTCCGCATGACAATAATTTCGTTATGCGGTGCCAACATATAGGGTTCTGAAAACAAGACTGTTTTTGCGCGCTGGTCGTTTTTCAGCAGCGCCACGCCGCAAGCTTGTTGCCCGGACGACACCGTCGCGATAATGCGTTTGAAGTTTCCCACCAAAAGCTTGTGGTCGTATTGCGCCAAGCGCCGCTGGAAATAGGTCAAAACCCGATCGCCAACACCTTGGCCAGCCAACGGGCCTTCCATAATGTTGATCGGGGGAAAGTCTGGATGCATCCACATGATTTGATGTTCGGGGCGGTCTTGGGCAAAGGCGACTGGCCCCCACCCCACAATGCACGCACACAGCAATAGACCCAGCTTGCGAAACCAGCGTGTGCCCATAATACGCGTCATGTTGATACTCAATTCGCCTGCGGCGGCCCTTGATAATCGTATACGCCCTGAAGGCAAAGTCCAACTGGCATTAAATCTCGAGAACCATGCCCTCTTTGGCCGCAAACGCCCCGCTCCAAGCCGCTTTGGCCTCGTTTTCAAGACCACGCACCTTGTCGTCGTTATAATCAGGGGAATGGTGATACATGGCCATGCGTTTCGCCCCGGCCATTTGGCACAGGCGCACACCTTCGTTCCAGGTGGAATGTCCCCAACCGACTTTGCTCGGAAATTCTTCTTCAGTATAGGTCGCGTCGTAAATGACGAGGTCTGCATCCTTCATCATTTCCACCAAACCCTCATCCGTTTCACCAGGCGTGTGTTCGGTATCGGTGGCATAAACCAAAACTTTGCCGTCAGCTTCGATGCGGTAGCACGAGCACCCAGCCGGGTGATTGAGCATGTAGGTTTTGACGTTCACCCCCTCAAACAGTTCAAAACCATCCCCGGCCCGAAAACCGGTGCATTTCAGTGTCGACGGCAAGTGTTCGTATTGCACGGGGTGGAGGTTCTCAGACAGTTGGCGGCGGATCAGATCTTCGACGGAAAGTTCACCGTAATTCAACGCCGCATAGATCTTCACGGAGTGCTCAGGAATATAAATGTGTTTGAAATAGTTAAAGCCGTTGGTGTGATCGGAGTGGAAGTGGCTCATCAACAAGGCAACATCCCGCACGCCCCGTTTCATCAGGTCATTGCCCAGCCACGGCAAGCCGGTGCCCGCATCCAAGATAACGGTCCGTCCGAGTATTTCCAATTCTACGCACGACGTATTCCCGCCATACTCAAGGTAGTCTTCATAGGCACACGATACGCTGCCTCGAACCCCCCAAAATTTAATGCGCAAGGTATTCTCCACTTCGGCGTTGGGTTGGCGCCCCTCTGCTGTCCCACAGTAACCATGCGTTTTGATTTTTTTCAACTCCATATCCATACAATGGACACAAAACTCATGCCTGTGATGAACGTCACAGCTGACGCACCCGCTTTGGTTCATAATTTTGTGTAATTGTATGAATTATAGGTCAAAAATGTTCTTCAAAAAGCGGCCAAACCACACCTCGCCCATGGATCAATTTCTCCATCGCACCCAGCTCAATGCAGACGAACGTGCTGTGTTAGATGTTTACCTGACCGGATTGATTCAAGGACTTGATGCCGCCAACCGGATTTTCACAGCCAACGGCAAGCCTGCGGTCTACGGCACCGATCAGGCCTTGAGCCCGCAAAATTTAGAAGCTTTGGTTGACGAATTTTTACAAGAACGCGCAGATATGAAATCCCAACCGCTCCACGTCTGTGCGGTCATGGCGCTGATGCAACGTTACCCGGCCTAAGCGGCCACCCCTACGTTTTAGGTTTTTTCTGTTTCGGTTTTGCCCCTGTACCCATTAATTTTTGCCACCAGGATCGCTTGGGCGCTTTTTTGCGCTTGGCGGGCGTTCGGGTTTTGGGCGGAACCTTCGGCTTGTCCGCAGCCACGTCTATATTTGTTAAGTATAGAAAACGCGATAATCGCTGACATCGCTCATGACCGGAAAAGATGATCAGAGACAACAAAGCCTTCAAGCCCTTTCTTCACACGAATCAAAGGCTGATCGCCGGACGTCTGTACCAGACGTTTAAGCTGCGAACTTCAGCAGCAACGCGCGCCGTTTTTCACTGAGCTCTTGCGGGCTCAACTTCGCTTGACGCTTTGGCAGCAAATCCCACTTTTCCGTTACGTCTTCCAAGCGTCCGTCCATACACTTGGCCAACACGCGGGCATCTTCGGTTACGAACACAAATTGAGCATCCAACATAGCGGTACTCCTTTTTTTATTGTGTGACCCGTATCCAGCTTGCGCCAAACACGGATCGAGGGTCACCTATAAATATAGGACCAAATAGCCAAGAATGCACCTGTTCAAACGCATAAAAGGCACGATATTTGGTATATATGCCAAAGTATCGTGCCAATATGGTGTAATTATGACGATTAGCCGTTCTTTTGATGAACTGCTTGCAATTGTTCGATGGTTACACCTTCGTAACTGCGCCACTCTTCCAAGCACCCGGTGAAGTCCTGGCCTTCGGTATAGGCATTGGTGACAACCAAGACCGGAACATGTGCGCGTTGGCAGGCCACCAAACCGTTGCGGCTGTCTTCCAGGGCAAGGGTATCTTTGGCATCCAAGCCCAGCTTCTCCAAAACCCAGTTGTAAACATCGGGTTCGGGTTTTAAGACCGGAACCACACCACCGTCGCCAATGCACGCAAACCAACCCAAGCTTTCTTCGCCCAAGTTGGCTTTCAGCAAGGCTTCCACGTTCACCGGTGTTGTGGTGGTGGCGATGGCAAACGTCAGGCCTTTGTCGCGACATTCCAAAATCAGCTCTTCGATGCCCGGGCGCAGCGGCACTTGGCCATTTTGCAAGCGTTCCACATAAAAGCTGGTTTTGCTTTTATGCAGCGCGGCGATGCGCTCATCGATATCGGACTCGTTGAGAAGGGGGGATTTTTGTTCTTCCAAGAAAAACCGGATGCGCTGTTTTCCGCCCGTCACACTGAGCAAGTGTTTGTAGAGCTTTTGGTCCCAGTGCCAGTCCAGGCCCGCTTTGGCGAACGCGTCGTTGAAGGCTTCCCGGTGGGCGTCTTCGGTATCTGCGAGAGTCCCGTCGACATCAAATATCAAGGCTTTCATATGTAACTCTTCTAGCCGTTTGTGTTCATGTCACCCGGGGAGGCTCATGAGAATGTGGTGCGAACAAACGTCCTTGGCAAGGGCTGATCGGAATTTACATACAATGGAATTCATGTACAGTGTCCCAAAAGTGTAACAAAGATGCACACCACAATATGGGGAGGGAGACGTGTCTCAAGATGCGCCTCGGGTTTCGTTTGGCCTGGACGAAACATTATTCGAAGAAGGGCAAACAGGCGACACCGCTTACGTCATGGTGCATGGCGGTGTGGACTTGGTTAAGCGTGGACAGGCAGCAGGGCGCAGCTTTGTGGCGGAAAACGTCACCAAGCCGGGAACAGCGTTTGGCCTGATCCCGTTGATTGACAATGGCCCGCGCATGATGAGTGCCGTCGCCACAAACCCTGACACCATTTGCGAGCTGATCACGGCTGAAGATCTGGAAAACCGCATCAACGCTTCCCCTGCATTTGTGCGCAACTTGATGCGGATTTTGACGTTTCGTTTTCCGCGCCACGACAGACCGTTTGTGCCGCTACTCGCGTTCCATATTCAGTGACAATGACTTGGACACCCAAGATTTAGCTTCCGCCCAACATATGGAGCTGGAAACCTTCGCCAAGGGGGAAACGCTTTATAAAGAAGGTGATCCGGGCAAGGTCGCGTTTTTACTGGAAAGCGGCCGGGTCGAGCTGTCCTTACCTGGACTGATGGGACGAGTGTCAGCTGAATTGATCGAAACACCGGGGATGTTGTTCGGTTTCACCCCGTTTTTGGACGGCTTACACCAGACTAAAACGGCGCGCGCCGTGCGCGAAACAAATGGCCGGTGGTGGCATCACCACGTATTAGGCATTAGTCGCCCATCAGCTGCAGCACCACTTGACGGTGATGATTACGCGCGCGGTGTTCGAACAAAAACACACCTTGCCATGTGCCTAAGGTGGGCTGGCCGTTTTGCACCGGAATGGACAAGGACACGTCCGTCAGCATTGTGCGGATGTGCGCGGGCATGTCGTCCGCTCCTTCGTTGAGGTGGGTGTAAAGCGACGGGTCTTCGCGCACGGTTTGTTTGAAGTATGTAAGAATGTCGTGCTGCACATCCGGGTCTGCATTTTCTTGGATGGTCAGCGATGCCGATGTGTGGCGACAAAAGACCGTCAGCAGACCTTGTTCAATCCCAGCTGAGCGCACCCAAGCCGTGATATCCCGGGTGATCTCAAAAAAACCCTGAGACGTGGTGTGCACATCAATGGTCGTCAAAGCATGTTTCACGTGCGGATATCCTCCTTATCCATAGCGGTGCAAATCGTGACCGAAGGCGTTGAGCCAGTCGCGCGCTCCGTCGCAGCGATCGCACAAACGTTCCGTCAACGCCCAAAACCAATCACTGTGATTGTGATGCACCAAGTGTGCGACTTCGTGGGCGACCACATAGTCCAAAACGTACTCCGGCGCCAACACCAACCGCCAACTAAAATTCAGCGTCCCGCCCACACCGCACGACCCCCAACGCGATTTGGTGTCACGGATGGTGATGCGGGTGATTTTTTTGTCAATCTCTTTGGCTTTGGCGTGGGCGCGCTCTGTCATCTCTTTACGCGCTTGGGCTTTGAGCCAATCCGCCAAGCGACGGCGTAGGTGCTCAGGCCGCCCGGCAACAAGAATTTTTCCGCCCCGAAGAACCACCCCACGCCCCTCCGGGCGATGGTGCACCGCCATCATCTCGCCCAGATAGGGAATTTCAACACCGTCTGCAAACTCAACTGTTTCAGGCGTTTTCGCCAACTGACGCTTGATCCAAGCCGCTTTGCGACGGGCCATTTCCAGCCCGTCGTCGAAAGGTACATAGCTTGGTATAGTAACGGTTGCCCCAGTCCCTTCCCTATCCAGACGCAAGATCATGCGGCGGGCTTTGGGGTGGCGCTTGACTTCGACCGGCACACTTTGACCGTCGATGTCGATGCTGTGCCGTGCAGACGTTTTTCGCGCGCGCGCCATCACCGCCCCCCTTTGGGCCATTTGGCGGGCCACGCCACAATATGATCTTCCAGGTCATCGGCATCGTGGGCAGACGTCACCCGTCCCTTGACCGCAACGCCTGCGCGCAGCACCGATTGGGGATCTCCTGTTATCAACGGATGCCAGCTGGGCAGCTCGCCCCCTTCGGCCAAAATCCGATACGCACAAGTTGGCGGCATCCACTTCAGCTCGGCCACATTGGCGTGGTCCAGTGGCACACAATCGGGCACAAAACGGTGGCGGTCTTCATAGTTGGAACAGCGGCACGTGTTCGTGTCCAACAAAAAACACGAAACATCCGTATAGCTGATTTCGCCGGTATCTAGGTCTTCAAGCTTTTCCAAGCAGCACCGACCGCAGCCGTCGCACAGGGATTCCCACTCGGATTCGGAGAGATCTTGAAGGCACTTTGTGCGCCAAAACGGTTCGCCAGAGGCCTTGTTAAGCTTTGGATCCGTTGGATTTTTTCGCCTTGGATTGAACGGCACCGCTCGCCCCGCCATGGGTTTTGATAAATTCAGCAATCAACGGCTGAATGATACCACGCCATTTGCGTCCATTGAAAATACCATAGTGACCGACGTCTTTTTGTACGTGCTTGCCGCGTTTGGCGTCCGGGATGTCCGGCGTAATCGTATGGGCCGCAGACGTCTGACCAACGCCGGAAATATCGTCAAGCTCACCTTCGATGGTGAGCAACGCCACGTCTTTGATGGCGGACGGGTCCACCTTGCGCCCGCGATACATCAGCTCACCCTTAGGCAAGGAATGGTTCAAGAACACCGCTTCGATGGTTTCCAAGAAGTATTCCGCAGGCAAGTCCATCACCGACATATATTCGTCGTAGAACTTGCGGTGTGCTGTCGCTCCGTCACCGTCACCTTTGACCAAATTCCAAAAATGTTCCGTGTGAGCGTTCATGTGGCGGTCCATGTTCATGCCCATGAAGCCTTGCAATTGCAAGAAGCCGGGATAGACCTCACGCCCCATGCCGGGATAGACCATCGGCACGCGGTGGATGGAATGGGATTTGAACCAGTTGAGATCACGCTCTTTGGCAAATTGGTTCACCGGGGTCGGGCTTTCGCGGGTGTCCACCGGACCGCCCATCAAGGTTACGGTTTTGGGAATGTGACCAATGCGGCCTTCATTAATTTCTTGAGACTGCACAGCCACGGCAGCCATCAACGGTACAGACGGCTGGCACACGGCCATGGCGTGACAATCGTCACCCAACAGCTGGATGTACCAGGTCAACAGCTCAATATAATCGTCCAAATGGAACTTACCGGCGCGCACCGGCACATCGCGCGTATCGGTCCAGTCGGTAATGTAGACGTCATGATCGGGCAGCATGGCTTCGACAGTGCCGCGCAGCAGTGTCGCGTAGTGACCCGACATAGGCGCGATCATCAAAACCTTAGGCTGGTCGGACACACCTTCTTTGCGAAAGTGCAACAGGCTACAAAAGGCCGTTTCATCGGCGATTTCTTCACGCACACGCACCGGATTACCGTCAACATTGACGTGGCGGATGCCAAACTCCGGCTTGCCATAGCGACGCGTCAGACGTTCAGCCATTTCCAGACTGGCAGCCAAAGGGCGGCCAACGGCAGAATGTTGAAACGGCTTCATCGCCGCGCGAGACGCATTGAGCCACGCGCGGTACGGACTCAAAGCCAGGTGCTGCATTTCGTGAAAATGGTAGAGCATGGTCACTTCTTTTTCTAGTTTGGCTGAAAATCCTAAACAATTTAGGCTGGGAACTCACGCATTTTTTTTGCAGTGCAGCATTTTTTCGCAGGGATTTTTAGAAAAGTTATACAATTCAGCCCTTTGATTGGCGATCTATGAGGTGAATAAAGGAGCCAAAGACAGAATTGTTCACCAATCCCATGCGCCCCAAAGGTGCGCCATCGGCGTCTTCTGCTTCAAACAGGGAATCGCCGGGGCCTTCGCTGGACACGGTAGCGTAGTGGAATTCGTGCCCGCGCAGGCGCGCATGCACGGGGCCTAAGGGCGTGTCTGCGATTAATTTCAATTGGCGATAGCCCAGGTGGAGCTTTCGGTTTTCAAATGACGTGCCCAAGGGCAGCAACCCCGCCATGGCATGCGGCGTACCGTCTGCGTCTTGCATGCCGCGGCCCAAGACCATGTACCCGCCGCATTCCCCATACACTGTGGCACTGCGGGCCGCAGCCGCGCGCAATCCGCTTAGGAATCGATTCGCGCTGGCGAGGCGGTAAGCGTGCAGTTCGGGATACCCACCCGGCAAAAACACGGCGTCGGCGTTGTCTTGTGGTGCTTGGTCTTCCAAAGGCGAAAAGAAACTGATCTCAGCACCTTGGTTGCGCCAGCCTTCCAAGACCATGGGATAAGTGAACGCGAAGGCTTCGTCCCGGGCGACGGCGATGCGTTGGCCCAAGGGTGCTATAGGCTTAATGTCTCCCCCCACGTCCCAGGGCTTTGCCAACGCTTGCAAGGCTGCAACATCCACATGTTCGGCGATGGTGTTGGCCGCGCGGCGCATCAGGCGGTCCAAACTGTGGTGTTCCATCGCCTGGACCAAGCCCAAATGGCGCGAAGGCAGTTCCAAGGCGCTTTCCCACGGGATCATGCCCAATACGGGAATGTGCGGCGCGCCTTCCAACATGGCTTCGCGAATCACGCGTTGGTGGCGCGCACTTCCGACGCGGTTGAAGATCACACCTGCGATGCGCACACCCTTGCGAAACGTGTCGAACCCTTTAACCAGCGCGGCGGCCGAGGTGCCTTGGGATCGGCTATCGACCACCAAAACCACAGGCCAGCCTGTCGTTTGCGCAATGTTGGCACTGGAGCCTTCGCGCGAGGTGGCACCGTCAAACAGGCCCATCACCCCTTCGCAAATCACCAGATCAGCGTCTTTCGCCGCACAGGCGGCGGCGGCCTCCAAGGTTTCGGGCCGCAGGGCCCAGCTGTCCGCGTTAAAGCACGGGCGTTCGGTCGCACGCGCATGAAACGCCGGATCGATATAATCGGGACCCGCCTTCATGGAAGCAATCCGCACGCCTTGGGACTTCAGATACGACAATAGGCCTAAGGTCACGACGGTTTTGCCGCTGCCTGACGATGGTGCGGCGATAATCAACCCGTTGGCGGAAATGTTTGTCGACATGGGGGAGGTACCTTACAAAAAATCAGCCAAGCGCTTGGCCATTTGCTCTGACGGCGTGTTGTGCCCAAAGTGGGCCGCATATTTACCGTTCGGCCCAATCAAATACGTGATGGAACTGTGATCCATTGTGTACGTGTCGGGATCGGTACCGACTTTGGCGTAATAGGCTTTGTATTTGCGCGCAATGTCTTTGATTTGCTCGGCCGTGCCGCTCAGGCCCACCAATCGGTCATGAAAGTGTTCCACATAAGCTGCCATGTTTTCAGGCGTGTCGCGTTCGGGATCGACCGTGATAAAAACCGGCGTGACATTGTCCAACTGCTGGGGCGTCAATTCATCCAAAGCGCCCGCCATCAAACTCAACGAAGTGGGGCATACATCGGGGCAGAAGGTATAGCCGAAATAGACCAGCATATATTTGCCCATAAAGTCTTGATCGCTGACGGCCTTGCCGGTGTGGTCGACAAGGTTGAACGAACCGCCAATTTTAACACTGCCGACCGAACCGTCTTCGCTATGCTGATCGACCAAATACACCCGCCCTATCGTTGCAAAAGCGACGAAGGCGAAAGCGGCGATGGCGATGACGATGATGCGTTGCATGGACGTGGTCCGTTTCTTAATGTGTCCCAGTTGCTGAGTGGACAATAGGCTTGTCCGCGCCCTGCCGCAAGAGCGTTGCCCTCGCGCTCAGCTCTCCTTACATTGGCCCTATGTCGAAAACGCACGAGCCCCCCCGAAAACCCAAAAACCAGCCCCTGCGTCAGGGTTGGACCACGGGTGCATGCGCCACAGGCGCGGCGGCGGCGGCCTATCGTGCGTTACGGACGGGGTCGTTTGCCGGCAGCGTAACCATCACGCTGCCGCGCGGCCAGACCCCGACGTTTGATCTAAAGACAAAAGACCTCCGCGACAGCTGTGCCACGGCAGGCATCGTCAAAGACGCCGGTGACGATCCGGACGTGACCCACGGTTTGGAAATCATCGTCACACTCACCCCCGCCACACCCGGCGACGGCGTCCAATTTCGCGCTGGCCCCGGGGTGGGCACGGTGACGTTGGCGGGCCTGCCCCTCAACGTGGGAGAGCCCGCCATCAACCCCGGCCCACGGGCACAAATCCAAGCGGCCCTCTTGGCGGTTGCCCAAGACCTTGACGGGCCCGACGCGCGCCTGCCCGATGTCACCGTGGAAGTCACCATCCCCAAGGGTGAAGAAACTGCACAGCAGACAATGAATCCCCGTCTCGGCATTGTCGGTGGCCTTTCGGTCTTGGGCACAACGGGGATCGTGGTGCCGTTTTCGTGCTCCAGTTGGATCCATTCCATCCATCGTGGCGTCGATGTGGCCCGCGCCGCTGGACTTTCCCATGTCCTCGCCGCCACAGGGCGCACATCCGAACACGCCGCCAACACCGTTTTGCAGTTCGAAGACCAAGCGCTCATCGACATGGGCGATTTTGCCGGCGGGTTGCTCAAATATCTGCGCGGGCACCCGGTCGACAAACTCACCATCGCGGGGGGCTTTGCCAAAATGACAAAATTAGCTCAAGGGGCGATGGATTTGCACTCGTCCCGCTCCCGCGTGGACTTTGAACGCCTTGCCAATGCGCTGGACCACGTTGGTGGAGGGCCCGAAGCCGTCCGAGAAGCCCGCGAAACCGTCACCGCCATGCGTGTCTTACAACTGGCCGGACCGCTGTCGAACGCGCTCGCCACCCACATGGCCCGACAAGCGCGTGAAGTCGCGCTGGCGACCTTAGCCGGGGGGACAGAGGTGGAAATTTGGATCTATGATCGCGACGGAACCCGTATTGGATTAAGTTCATGACATTACGCTTATTAATTTTAGGCGGGACCGGCGAAGCACAAGAGCTTTACAAAACCCTAGAAAATCAGATACCTGACCTGAAGGTAGTTTATTCCTTATCCGGGGCAACGGACAGCCCCGTCGACTTTGGCGCCCATATGCGCATCGGAGGTTTTGGCGGCATTCAAGGCTTGGTCGATCATCTAGAAGCCCACGACTTCGACGCCTTAATTGACGCCACGCACCCCTTTGCCGAACGCATCACCGCCCATGCCGTTGCCGCGTGTGAAGCGGCCAGTGTGCCGCGCCTGCGCTTAGAACGCGCCCAATGGGTATTGCCTGCCAAGACCGACGCAGTGTTTGTGCCGGACGCCATTGAAGCGGCCAATTTGTTGGTGCGCACGACCTCTGAAAGCGCGTTTTTGACCATTGGCCGGAAGGCGCTGAGCGCCTTTGAGGGGATGGACAAAACGCACTTGTTGGTGCGCGTGTTGGACGAACCGGCCGAACCTTTGAGCTTATTTCGACACACCATCGTGACGGGTCGCCCGCCGTTTTCTGTTGATGAAGAAGAAGCCTTGATGCGCGAACACAACATCGACACCTTGGTCACCAAAGCCAGCGGTGGGGATGCCACACGCGCGAAGCTGGACGCTGCGGAACGCGTGCGGGCGCGCATCATCTTGATCCGCCGTCCCCTGCCACCGGACGGGGATCGGGTCTTCAGTGTCGAAGAGGCCGTGGATTGGGTGAGGAACCTGAACGCTTAACTGCCTCACTCCCCACGCAACACGTGGGTGTGATCGGCATCGTATAGCTTGCTGTCTGTAAAGTCTTCCGCGCCCAGCACACGGCCCACTAAAATGAGTGCTGTGCGGGTAAAGCCCTTTTCTTTGACCTTTTGGCGAATGTCGCCCAGCGTGCCCAGCACAAAATCCTGGTCCGGCCAGCTGGCGCGGTAGACCACGGCCACGGGACAATCTTCGCCGTAATGCGGGCTCAGTTCCTTAACCACTTTGGCCAAGTTGTTCACCGACAGATGTACCGCCAAGGTCGCCCCCGTTTTGGCGAAGTTGTCCAAGGTCTCACCCGACGGCATAGAGCTGGCGCGCACCGCCGTGCGGGTCAGCACGATGGACTGACTGATGTCAGGCAGGGTGAGTTCTCGTTTCAACAAAGCCGCAGCGGCAGCGAACGCCGGAACGCCGGGGGTCACGTCATAATCAATCCCCAGCTCGTCCAAGCGGCGCATCTGTTCGGCGATGGCACCATAAATGGACGGATCACCCGAATGCACCCGGGCCACGTCTTGCCCTTTGTCCTGGGCCGCTTTGATTTCGTCGATGATTTCGTCGAGATGCAGCGGCGCGGTATCCACCACGCGGGCGTCGTCGCTGGCTTCAGCGACAATTTCTTTCGGCACCAACGATCCTGCGTACAAAACCACGGGGCATGTTTGCACCAATTTGAGAGCTCGCACCGTGATCAGATCTGCGGCACCTGGACCTGCGCCGATGAAATGGACCTTCATTGCCCCTGCTCCTCTGCTTTCGCATCCATCTTTCCGCCATATCCGCGCGGCGTATAGACCCAGCGGTTTTCACCGCGCTCAATGACGCGGGTGTCTTCGCCGCCGACCATAACAAGCGTCAGCATATCGGCGTGATCCGGGGTTAGATCTTTCAGCTCAATCACGGTGATCTCTTCGTCCGGACGGCCCAATTGGCGCGCTAGGACGACGGGCGTGTCGGGTGCGCGGTGTTGCAGCAAGATGTCGCGGGCTTCGGCCAACTGGGTGCGACGGCGTTTAGAGACGGGGTTGTAAAACGACACCACAAAGCCACCTTCCGCAGCCGCTTTCAAGCGGCGTTGAATGACGTCCCACGGCGTCAACAAATCGGACAGGGAGATCAAGCAAAAATCATGTCCCACAGGCGCGCCAATGCGTGCGGCAGCGGCTTGGAAGGCGCTGATGCCGGGTTCGACTTGGATGTACAGGCGGTTCCAATCGTCCTTGTCTTCGCGGTCCAACAACTCAAACACCAAGGACGCCATGGCGTAAATGCCAATGTCACCGGACGAGATCAGGGCAACGTCTTTGCCCTCGGCCGCCAGATCGAGCGCCATACGCACCCGGTCTTCTTCTTCACTGAGGTTCGAAGTATGGCGCGTTTTGCCTTCAATCAAATCGGGGATCAGGTCCAAGTAGAATCCGTAGCCAACCACATCGGTGGCGTCGGAAATCAACTGGGTCACTTGCGGCGTGCGCCACACGTCGGTGCCGGGGCCAATGCCGACAACATACAGGCGGCCTTGAGCTTTGCCCTTGTCCATGGGGTCGATGTCTCCTTCGGATAGGGCGACGGCACACGTCGCCCGTTTTGTTTTTGTTTTTTCAACGATCAACGCACCGTTTGACGCGGCCAACGCCGCGCCTTCGGACACGCCGGGGCAGCCGACTTCGGCCTGCACCACGTCGGATGGATTTTTGAGTTGTTCGGCGTAGGCGTTCAAATCGTGCGCCGAAAAAAAGCGTGCAGGCACGCCCAAATGATCGGCAAGCGCCAACACCGCCGCTTCGTCTGCCTTCACATCGATAGACGCAACGCAGGCTATGGATTGCGGACTAAGGGCATGCTCCGCCAAAGTCGTTTCAACAAGGTCGCGCAGGTGATCCGTCGGGCAGTCGCGCTCACACCCCACGCCCAGCGCCAAGGTGGGGGGATGCAGCACCAAAGCATCGGACGCGTCAATGTGTTTGTGGGTGACCACAACGTCCGCGCCCGCATCAAAATCTGCCGGTTCCAACCAGTCCGCATCTCCGCTTTCAACCGTGAGGCCCTGGGGTTCACCATTGAGCAGCTTCGCCGTGACGTCTTTGACGCGCTCTACATTTTCCACCCGCCAACCCCTGGGCGGTTCGTCCAGCGCCACACCTAACACCACATCGGACGCTGTTGTGATGGCGGAAAAGCCGTTGGTCACGGTCGCAATGGCCGACGCCAATGTGTTGGCCCCGTGGTGCCCGCCCAGTACGGGAATGGCGAAACCGCCGTCGGGCGACAGGCTCACCACCGGGGGTTCGGCGTGTTTGGAATTCAACAATGGTCCCAACGCGCGCACCACAATGCCGGTTGCCATGATGGCCACGATGGGACGGCCTTGGCGGAATAGGCTTTGCAAGACCTCTGTTGTATGGGGGAACGTTTGATCGCCTGCCAATCCACGGTCTTCGCGCACCCAAAGTTCGCTCAACGGCAGGGCGTCTTTCAAAGCTTCAGCCGTGTCCAGGCCCGCTTGGTTCAAACACAAAATCACTGCCCCCTCAGGGATATCGCTAGGCAGCTTCGGGCCCTTGGCGGGGCTGAGCACCAGGGAGAAATACGACGCCTCATCCGGTGCGTCTTTGAGCTTGGCGATTTTCTGCCCGTCTTGCGTGGCGCGTTCAATCCACTTGGCGTATTTCAGGCGGCCCGTTTTGGCGAGCACACGTTTGACCTTGTCCAAGTGCCGCCCGATTTTCATGAACGCCAGCGCCGCCGTGCGTTTTTTGGCGCGCGCCAATAAAGCCCCTTCGGATAAGGTGGCCGGCAGCACATGCAGCGTGTCGTTGTCGCGTGTCAGCGGCATTTCCGCCACCGCCGCACAGGCCTGAACCGACGTCACGCCGGGGATGATGTCAACGGCGTAGTCTTCGATCAGTTGTTCCATGACGTATTGGAACGACCCATAAAACAGCGCATCACCTTCGCAGATGAACGCAACATTACGCCCATTTTCCAGGTGCGCGCGAAATTCCAAAATCTTGGCTTTGTAGCATTCACGCCGTGTTTTGCGATCCGCCCCCATGGGCACGGGAATGGCGATATGCTGCACATTTTGCTGCACCAATGACTGCACAAGTTTGAGCGCCAAGGGCTCTTTCCCCATGGCGTGCATATAGGCGATGACGCCCGCATCCTTAACCGCGTTTTGGGCCCGCACGGTCATCAGGTCCAACGCGCCGGGGCCAATGCTGACGCCGATCAGCTTGCCCGGGTCCGGGGCTTCGTTATCAATGGTGCTCATGGTTTGGCTCCCACAAACTGTGTCACAGTGCGCAGGGCGGTCATGAAAGTGGCCCCCTTGGTTTGTTCGGCACGTTCCACCGTCAGACGCAGCAAATCGCCGCCGACTTTGGTGCGCAGCTGGCTCAAGGCCTCTTCCCCTTCGAGCGTCACGGCGTTGGCGACCAAGCGCCCGCCGGGCTTCACCCGGACCCAAGCCGCGTCCAACAGTCCCGGCGTGCCCACACCGCCACCAATGAAAATGGCGTCCGGCTCACCGCTCAGTTCGCTTAAAGATTCTAAGCTATCTTTTTGTTCAACAGTCAAGCGCGGCACACCCAAAGCTGCCGCATTTCGGGCGATGCGTGCGGCGCGGTCCCCGTCGCGTTCAACCGCAACAGCTTGGCAGCTTCGATCCGCGCGCATCCATTCGATGGAGATGGACCCCGCGCCAGCCCCCAAATCCCACAGCATCTCGCCGGGCTTAGGGGCTAAGGCCGACAAGGTCACGGCGCGCACTTCGCGCTTGGTCAGTTGCCCGTCGTGTTCAAACGCAGCGTCGGGCAATCCGGCGAGACGCGACAAGGGTTTCGCATCCGCACCCGCCACAAGATCAAGCGCCAGCGTGCACAAATCGGCGCAGCACTTATCGCCCCAATTTAGGCTCAGCGCCTTGACTTTATGTTCAGCCTCGCCGCCCAGGTGTTCCCACACTGAGATGGTCGAGCCGCCAAAACCCTGGTCGTTCAACAACTTTGCCACTTCGCGCGGGCTTTTGCCGTCGCGCGCCAGCACCACCAAACGGGCTCCATTGTGCAGGTGCAGGTTGAGGCTTTCCAAGGGACGTCCGTGAATGGTGACCACCTGAACGTCCGGCACCGACCAGCCCATGCGCGCGCAGGTGAGCGAAATGGAGCTGGGATGCGGTAAAACCGCGACCTTTTCAGCCCCAAAGCGGCGGATCAACGTTGTGCCCACGCCACAATGCGACGGATCGCCCGAGGCCAGCACGATGATGCGCTTGCCGAAATGGCCTTCGATTTTATCCAGGGTCGCATCGAAACCCGCAGACCAGCCCAGGCGTTCGGCCTGAACCTCCGGGGCTTTGGCGAGATGGCGTTCCCCGCCCACCAAAACTTCGGCGCCGTCCACCAGCGCGCGGGCCGCAGGGTTCAAACCCAACAGGCCGTCTTCGCCGATGCCAACAACCGTCATCAGGGCTTGGATCATGGATTCCCACCCAAAGCGATGGCGTTGAGCGCCCCCGCCGCGACGGGGCTGCCGCCCAAACGTCCAGCCGTGGCAATCACCGAAATGTCAGAAAGCGGGCCGTTCATAACCTGGTCCAACAACGCCTCTTTGCTTTCTTTTGCGCCGACAAACCCGACCGTGAAGCCCAAAATGGCCGCCGGTTTTGCCGTCGTTTCCAGCTGCAGCATTTCCAGCAGGCGAAACAGCGCCGTGGGCGCATTGCCGAACACGCACACCGCACCGTCCAGGCGATCCGCCCAGCGTTCCACCGCAATGGCGGAACGGGTTTCGCCGCGCGATTTGGCCTCTGGGGACACGCCCTCGTCATCCAAACAGCAGACAACTTCATTATCGACGGGCAAAAAGCGGCGCGTAATGCCCCGGCGCACCATGTGGGAATCCACCAAAATAGGCGCACCCGCTTCGAGCGCTTGGCGCACCCGCTCCGGCGCACCTTCGGTAAAGCGCAGGCTGTCGCCGGCTTCCAAAGAGGCATTGGCGTGAATCACACGCTCCGCCACCGCTTGCATCAAACCCGGCAGATGGTCCAGTTGGGCTTCGGCACGAATGCGCGCAAAGCTTTCCGCCGAAATGGCGTCGGGTTCGTGGATGTAATCAAATGCGAACGTGTCTGAAACTGACCGCGAGATTGCAGAAGACATGGCTTATTCCTCCGCTTCTCCATGAGAATGATGATGGTGCCCGTGATCATGCCCGTGACCATGGTGATGGCCGTGACCGTGATGCACACCGCGGTCTTCGGGGTTATCTTCCACACCTGCGCCTTGCACATGGTGGTGATGGCCGACTTGTGGAGCACCATGATCGTGTTCATGGCCGATAATCTGCTCACGGTATTTACATAGCTGGCAGTTCATATCACCCGTACCCGCCAAAGCGTCTTCCATACGCGTAATGAAGGCGTCGATGACCTTAGGATGATCGTTGAGATAGCCCGCTTTGAGGATTTCTACCTCAGGGTAGGCAGCTTGGATTTCATCAGCCCAATTGTATATTCTGGTGACCAAAATCCCGGAAAAAAGGAAGTACGGAAACACAACAATCCGTTTAAAACCAAGGCGAACACACCGCTCAAGCGCCTTGTCTACCAATGGGTAGGCTACGCCGGAAAATGCCGTTTCCGCCCAGCCGATGCCCAGTCCCTCCCACATCATCCGGGTGACTTTGGCAACGTTGGAGTTGGCGTCCGAATCGTTGGTGCCGCGCCCAACCACCAACAACAAGGTGTCTTCGCGCGCAACGTCGTTATCTGCCGCGTCCAAGGCTTCTTCGACGCGTTGTTTGGCCGCGTCCAATAGGCCCGCGTTGATGCCCAGATCGGCAGCATAAATAAGCTCAAGGCCTTGATTTTCGTTCATGTAGTTATTGATTTCGCTGGGTAAATCGTTCTTCACGTGCCCAGCGGCAAACAGCATGCCTGGCAGGCAAATGATCTTATTTGCCCCCGCATCGCGCAGCTTATCCAAACCTTCGCCGATCACCGGGGTGGCAAACTCCAAAAAGCCGCTTTCCACATTGTGTTCGGGCAAGCGTTCTTTGATGCGCACGGCCAACTGGTTGAATTCTTCCACAGCGCCTTTGTCGCGCGAACCGTGGCCGCAAATCATAATGGATGGGAGGTCTGACATGTTTTTTTGTTCCTTTATAGCTTGGTCATGGCCTTCGAGCTCAAACGGCTGGGGTGGTCATGGCCTCCGCCCGCTCAGTGCCGTTTTAGGTGGCCCCCGTTATAGTCTTTTCGCACCTGCACCTCAAATCTTATTCTTTCTTTCATCCAGGGCGATTAAAGTGCGCTCATGTTTACCTTTGGAACCCTTGACCCTGCGGCCACATTCGATCCCTTGATCCTTTTGATTTTGGGGCTGGTTTTAGACGCGGCCTTGGGCGGTATGGGGCCCGTGTTTAAGCTGGTCCCGCACCCGGTCGTTGTCATCGGCAACGTGATTTCTTGGTTCGACAATAAGCTCAACCGCGACAGCCGGCCCAATATGGACCGGGCGGTGCGGGGCTTTATCACGGTCCTTGTGATCGCCACGGCTGCCGCTTTGGTCGGCTGGGGCGTGCAGTGGCTCACCTTCCACCACGATTTTGGCTGGGCGGTGGAGCTGTTTTTAGTGATCAGCCTGCTGGCCCAGCGCGAACTGTATAGCGCCGTCAAACGCGTGATGGTGGCTTTGCGCGAAAACGGTGTGGAAAGCGGACGCACGGCGGTGAGCCAAATCGTCGCACGCGACCCGGCCTACTTGGACGAGCACGGGGTTAGCCGGGCGGCCATCGAAAGCTTGGCGGAAAACTTCTCCGACGGCGTTGTGGCGCCGGTGTTTTGGTACGTGCTGTTCGGCTTTCCGGGCCTATTGGTTTACAAGGCCGTGAACACCATGGATTCCATGATCGGCTATAAAAACGCCAAATACGCCGCGTTTGGATTTACGGCGGCGCGCTTGGACGATGTGTTGAATTTGGTGCCGTCCAGGCTGTCTGGCCTAATCTTCACCATCGCCGCCCTGTTTTCCGGCAAAGCCAACCCGGCGCGCGCGTTTAAGACCATGTGGCGCGACGCACCCAAACACAATTCACCCAACGCCGGTTGGCCCGAAGCCGCCATGGCCGGGGCCTTGGGCTTGGCGCTCGCGGGCCCACGCCAATATTCACAGCATGCTGTGGAAGCGCCTTACATGGGGGATGGAACGGCCCAAGCCACAGCGGTCGATATTGAGCGCGCGCTATTTTTGTTTGCGGTGGCCTGTTTGATCAACGGTTTGATCGTCACTGTCATCGCCATGTTCCGCTTTCAAGTTGGCGTTTAAGCTGGCGCTGCAGTCCAGGCTTTCCACCCGCCCGCCAAGTTATACACCTGGGTGAGGCCCAGGCCTGCAATGAACTGACACATATCGCGGCTGGAATTGCCTTCGTAGCAGTACACCAGCACCGGCGGGTTGGTGCGGCGGCTTTTCATCAGCTTCATCATCAACTCATCGGACGCCGCTTGGGCGCCGGGAAGTTGTCCCTGACTTTGTGCGTGCGCGGTGCGGGTATCAATGACGATCAGGCCCTCTTGTTTCAGAAGATCTTGCGCGGCGGTGATGTCGACGTCTGTGTAGCTCATGGGTCGGTCCTGGTTGTGGGTTTGGCTTACACAAAGCAAGTTTTGTTCCAGGGGCTAAGGTGTTGAAAATGTGAGTTTCCTGTGCTGGCACACCTGTCGGGTCTGCAACAATCCCCACATGGAGAGGCCCATGGATTC